>JAEUIE010000060.1 GCA_016795155.1 Planctomycetia bacterium
AGTGCATCAGACCATGTAGCACATTTTCACTTACGCAACGGTTCCACTAACCTGGGAACGGGCGCTTCCGTGACGGGATTGTACCTGGACAACTCATCGGCAACGGTCACGAATGGAAGCAATATCACAGGCTCAATAAACTTGTCGAACAATAGCAACTTATCGCTGCCAGTATCGCAGACACTGTCCGGTTATGTTTTCGTCAATTCAGGAAGTTCTCTGACCACAGGCGGCAACATCACTGCAGCAGGCGGCTTCTGGGAGCCTGCCTTCTTGGTTGGTTCTGGGGGAAACCTGACGCTCGGCGGCGATTTAACTGCCACCGGCGGTGGGTATGGCCAGACTGGCGTAATTGATTTGCGAGATCCTGGGTCAGTTCTGAATGCCCAAGGGCATGATATCACCGGATATGCTCTCCGGATCGGCTGGAACAGCCCAGGCGCTACTTTGCTCAATCGTGGCAATTTAACACTCGAACAGTTGTATGTTCCTGACCAAGCGTTTCAGTTGAGTGCATCAGACCATGTAGGGCATTTTTTCTTACGCAACGGTTCGACCAATCTGGGAACGGGCGTTTCTGTGACGGGATTGTACCTGAACAACTCAACGGCAACAGTAACGAATGGAAACAGTATCACAGGCACAATAGACCTTTCGAACAACAGCAGTTTGTCGTTGCCGGTATCGCAGACGCTGTCTTGGTACATTTATGTCAATTCAGGAAGTTCTCTGACCACAAGCGGCAATATCACTGCAGCAGGCGGCTTCTGGGAGCCTGCCTTCTTGGTTGGTTCAGGGGGAAACCTGACGCTCGGCGGCGATTTAACTGCCACCGGCGGTGGGTATGGCGGCACTGGCGTAATTGATTTGCGCGATGCCGGCTCAGTTCTGAATGCCCAAGGTCATGATATCACTGGATACGCTCTCCAGATCGGCTGGAACAGCCCAGGTGCTACCTTGCTCAATCGAGGCAACCTAACGCTCGAGCATTTGTATGTTCCTGACCAGGCGTTTCAGTTGAGTGCATCAGACCATGTAGGGCATTTTCACTTACGCAATGGTTCGACCAATCTGGGAACGGGCGTTTCTGTGACGGGAATGTATCTGGACAACTCATCGGCAACAGTCACGAATGGCAACAGTATCTCAGGCACAATAAACCTGTCGAACAACAGCAGCTTGTCGCTGCCGGAGTCGCAAGCACTGTCCGGTTATGTTTTCGTCAGTTCAGGAAGTACTCTGATCACGGGCGGCAATATCAGTGCAGCAGGTGCCTTTTGGGAACCTGCTTTTCTGGTTAGTTCAGGGGGAAGCCTGACGCTCGGCGGCCATTTAACTGCCACCGGCGGTGGCTATGGCGGCACTGGCTACATCGATTTGCGAGATCCTGGGTCAGTTCTGAATGCCCAAGGGCATGATATCACTGGATACACTCTCCAGATCGGCTGGAACGGCTTAGGTGCTACGATTTTAAATGATGGTGCTATCACTGTCATCAATTGGAATCAAGGCAATAATACACTTCTAACTCTTTACGGTGGCAACGATACCTTCACTACACTCAATCTGACTACTGGTTCTCAACTCATTATCGCCGATACACTGGGGCAAACCACCGGGCTTACGCTCCTTGGTCTAAGCGCTAGCAGCTTGAACATCGATTCCACGAGCAAACTCATCCTCGACATCAATGGTCTCGCAACTGACTGGATCCTCCGCTGGGCCAACCCCAATGGTGGCGACCATATTGCTGACCTGACCAACCTGATTGCAGTGGGCCGCATTGAGCTGAATAACCCAGGCAACTACGACTATCAGATCTATTCCTCCCCAGATGGATTCACGTACATTGCCAATGCCGTACCCGAACCTTCCACGCTACTGCTCATCGGAGCAATAGGCGTTGGATCGCTTGCCTACTATCGACGGCACAGGAAACTGAGACAAAGCCGGGAAGATATATTGATCGGTTGATGTTGGCATTTGCCTGCTGATGGAAGAGAAACCACGCCGGTTCTTCCATATCCTGACTGAGTAACTCAACTCAGTTAGTGTCTCGTTATGCCCTTACTGTCCCTTCATAACATCACCCATCGTTACGGCAAGCATACTGTGCTGGATGGTGTGTCGTTGCAATTGGAGCCGGGGGCGATTGGGTTGTTGGGGCCTAATGGTGCAGGCAAGAGCACGCTACTGAAGATATTGATGGGCTTGGTCAAACCGACTAGCGGCGAAGGAACACTGCTGGAACGCAATCTGCGTGGCCCATCGTTTCCAAGACGTCGGCTGTTGGGCTACATGTCCGAAGCGGATGCCTTAGTGCCTGGGCTACGTGGTGCGGAATATGTTGCCCTGGCTGGTGAACTCTGTGGCATGCCGAAAAAGGACGCCAGCCGACGGGCCCATGAGCTGCTGACCTATCTTGGTCTGGATGATGCTCGCTATCGCAAGCTGGAAGAATACTCCACGGGTATGAAGCAACGAGTCAAGTTGGCCCAGGCGTTGGTACACGATCCACCACTTCTGCTTCTGGACGAACCAACCAGCGGGCTTGATCCCGCTGGTCGCGAAGCCATGCTGGGCCTGCTTAGCACCCTGGCCAAACAGCATGGCAAATCATTTCTGCTATGCACCCATGTGCTGGGTGATGTGGAACGCACTTGCGAAACGACGGTCATCCTGCACAAAGGTAAAGTACTGTGCCAGGAACGTACTGATGCCCTTCGTGCACAGCGAGATGACCGATTTCGCCTGAGAGCCGAAGGAGATGTGGAAGCCTATCGCACTTTGCTTACCGAGCAAAACATTTCAGTGAAGACTTCAGAACGGGATGGCTGGAAGGTGACACTGGCTGACGGAGTACACACCGATCAGTTATTCAGGCTGGCTGCACAGTGTGATGTTATCATCACCCAGTTGCAGCCTGATGATGAAGACCTGGAGCGGGTCTTCCATCGCTTGCTGAATCAGGGCAGGCGATCTGGTTCCGACGAATTGCGGCTGTTGCCTTTCCCTACGGAGACGGCACATGCCTCTTAGTTTGCTGGGATACCGCTCCTGGAAGGGCAAGCTGGGAGGTTCCTGGCGTGCCATCTGGCCCATCAGCCGGGTTTCCCTGATGCTCGTGTTCAGGCAGAAACTCTACTGGGTGCTCTACGTCCTGGCACTGATGACATTTTTTGTCTTCTTTTTCGGCATCTATCTCTTTTCGCAGATAGATCCCGAAACCATGACGCCTCAACGTACCGGCGTGCCTGGCCAGACGATGTCACGTTTCTTTGTCGATATCAAGAACACCATTCAAAAAGATTTGAAACTATCGGGTGACATCGAGACGTATCGAAACTTCTATGTGCTACAGGGTTACTACGTCATGGTCGTGCTGGCGCTGGCTGGTAGCCTTATCATCGGCAACGATTATCGCTACGGAAGCCTCGCGTTTTATCTCAGTAAGCCCATGGGCCATTGGCATTATCTCATGGGGAAGATTCTCGCTGTTGCCATCTTCTCCATGTTAATGACACTAGTGCCGGCCCTCGTTCTGTACCTCGAATGCAGCATGCTGATGGAGGAAGGGTACTTCGAGAATAACCTGAATATCCTGAGAGGCATTACCTGGTATGGCTTGGCCATTGCGCTGGTGTTGGGCATTCTGGTGGTAACACTGGCCAGTGCGGTGCGGCGTACTGCTCCTTTAGTGATGATCTGGATTGCGCTGCTGGCGATCTGCCCGGTCATGGGCAATCTTTTTGTGGATCGTCTGGGTTACTCCCCCAACTGGCGATTGATCGATTTATGGAACGATCTGTATGTCTTTGGTTCGTGGTGTCTGAACATCACACCGGTTCCTCCTGCAGGGCCTCGGGGTATGGTGCGTCGTCAGCCTGAATTACTGCCCGTGGTCATTGTCCTATCGTCGTTGATGATCGTGTGTGTGATTTATCTTCATCGAAAGATTCGTGCGGTGGAGGTGGTGACATGAGCGAAATTCTGTCGCTGAGCCATGTCAGCAAATGGTATGGCCCGGTTTTAGGTTTAAGTGATGTCACTTTGAAAGTGACGCCGGGCATTACCGGGTTGGTGGGCCCCAACGGTGCAGGCAAAAGCACCTTGATGAAGCTGGCGACCGGTCAACTTCGACCTGATCTGGGCAGCGTACAGGTGTGTGGTCATTCTGCCTGGTCGTCGGCTGCAAAGAATCACTTTGGATTCTGCCCGGAAAATGATGTTTTCTACGAAGAAATGACAGGCCGCCAGTTTGTTCGGGGCATGACTCGGATGTGCGGTTACAATAAGCGCGAAGCCAACCGCCGGGCTGATGCTGCCATTGAACAGGTCGGCATGGCAGATCGAGCAGATAAAAAACTGCGAGGTTACTCCAAAGGAATGCGGCAGAGAGTCAAGCTAGCCCAGGCCCTGGTGCACGACCCGACGCTGCTGATCCTGGATGAGCCGATGAATGGAGTCGATCCGGTCGGCAGAATGGAACTCTATGCCTTGTTCCATCAATTAGCTGATTCCGGCAAGGCCTTGCTGGTTTCGAGTCATCAACTCGATGAGCTGGAGAAACTTACCAATCGGCTGGTGATTATCGCTCGAGGAATGCTGGTGGCTTCAGGTACCTTGAGTGAAATTCGGAACACCCTGGCGGATTTGCCATTATCTGTCAGATTAGATTGCGATCAGCCCCGGAAGTTGGCAGCGGATCTGTTAAACCTGCCTGATGTATTAGGAGTGGAGTTGGCGGATGTACATTCCGTGCTGGTGCGAGTGCAGCACAGCAGGCATTTCTTTGCCCAGTTAGGGGAATATGTTGCACGCGAATCCATCGCCTTGAGACGGATGGAAAGCCTGGATGCTTCCACGCAAGCAGTGCTGGATTACGTGCTGCAGGGTGTGAAATAGATTTATCGCCAGCGGCCGAAGAAAATTCCGCCACCAACAGAGGAGCGCACACGGGGATTATCCAGTCGTTCGGAACGCTGCAGATATTCCTGGTTGATGCGGTTCACCTGAAATTCGTTGCCATACTTGGCAGAAGGCCAGCGATGCCCGAATTTTTCCTGTCGATCAAGCCTGTCCAGATACTCCATGTCATAAAAATTGCGGGAGTTCCAGTTCATGTACAGCGGCTGAATATTGCCATAATGATAGCGTTCGAAATAGCTGGCGCCATAATACGGTCCGATATTGCCAGGCAAAACTTGCCGGGTTACTTCATCCGAGCCGCTGCCTTGAGCATAACCAGCCAGTGGTAATAACAGTAACGCTGCAAACGACAGAACGAAGCTGGTTTTCATCATGTTGGTCGTCCTGACAAAAAGAGGTGTGAGACGTACGAAAGGTGCATCCTTACAAAGTAAATGTACCCCATTGTCAATAAATCTGCCTGTAGCTGATGGCACGGCCAGGCTGGTTCCAGGATAATCTGTATCGATTGTAATCAGATGGCGGAATGCAGGAGTAAGAGGCGTGGATGAATTATGGCCGTTCATGGTGGTGTCGTTGGTATCGATCTTCACCATGATTGATCCACTGGGCAATATCCCCGTTTTTATTGCATTAACGGAAGGTCTCAGCCCGGCGCACGTTCGCAGGGTAGCTGCCCGTGCAATTCTCACTGCACTGGTCATCCTTGTACTGTTTCAGTTTGCAGGTCAGGCTATTTTTGATCTTTTTCATATTTCATCCAACAGCCTGCAGATTGTCGGTGGTGTTATCTTCTTTGTGACAGGCTACGAAATGCTCCAGGCCAGGCTGACTCGTTCTCTGCATGATAATGGCCCCAGCGAAACGAATTATGCCAACGATATTGCCATCACCCCGCTGGGTATCCCCATGATCTGCGGCCCAGGTGCTATCACCACAGTCATTCTTCGCATGACGGAAGCAGATTCTTCACTCAAGAAGGGAATGCTGCTACTCACCATTGTGGTAGCTCTGGCCATTTCCTTCCTGATGCTGGTTGCTGCCAAATCTATTCTTCGCTTCCTGGGTGAATCAGGCAACAAGGTACTGCTGAGGCTGATGGGCCTGATCGTGATGGCTATTGCTGTCGAACTATTTTTCAGTGGTCTTACGCCATATGTCAAAGCGATGCTGGCTAAGTGAGATTATTTTCCAGTGTGGCCAAAGCCGCCTGCCCCACGTTCGGTGACGGGCAACGTATCCACAACCTGCCAGTTGACTCGCATGACCGGGGCAATCAGCAACTGTGCAATGCGCATGCCCCGTTCGATCTGCACTGGTTCCCTGCCCAGGTTAATCAAACCAACTTTCACTTCTCCTCGATAGTCAGCATCGATGGTTCCCGGAGCATTTGCCAAGGTTAATCCATGCTTGATGGCCAGTCCGGAACGAGGCCGAACCTGTCCTTCATATCCAGGTGGAATAGCCAAACTGAAACCACAGGGGATCAGCACCAGTTGACCAGGTTGAATCAACAGCGGCGCAGTAACCGCAGCAGGCAGATCCATCGCAGCAGCATGTTCTGTCTGATAGGCGGGAAGTGGAAGGTCCTGATTGCCCGGAAGTTGTTGGATTGCAATCGCAATTTGGTTTAGCATGGTAGCCTGCTGGTGAATGGTCAGATAAGCACTACCGTATCAGATGACGGTTTATTTCCAAGCTGGTAAATCAATGTCTCAATTCCTCATCCTGACTGCAATGGTATGGTTCGTTCCTTTTACATTGCAGGCACAAAGCGCAACACGTCATTCGTTATCGGAAGCAGTCAAGGAAGTAACGGAACTGCCCCGCTATAAAACCTCGCACTGGGGCATGCTGGTGGTCGATGCAGTTAACGGTGAAGTTTTGCTCGATCATCAGAGTGACAAGTTTTTTGCACCTGCATCGTGTACCAAGCTGTTCAGTGTTGCTGCTGCCTTGGAATCGCTAGGCCCAGACTTTCGGTTCCGCACACCGCTGGTGCACACCGGCAAACTGGATGAAGCCAATAAGACACTGCAAGGCGACCTGATTCTGGTTGCCAGCGGTGACTTGACCATGGGCGGTAGGACTTTGCCTGATGGCACCATCGAGTTTGCCAACAACGATCATACCTATGCCAATGGCAGCACTCGTGGGCAACTCACTTCAGTTGATCCCTTGCAGGGGCTGAACCAACTCGCCAGGCAACTGGCAGAGAAAGTAAAAAGCATCGAAGGAGAGATTATCGTGGATGATCGACTCTTTGAACGTGCTGAAAGTACTGGCAGTGGACCAGGCAGATTGACTCCTATTCTCATCAACGACAATTTGATTGATTTCACCATCACGCCAGCCGAGAAGGTTGGCGAACCCGCCAAAATCGAATACCGTCCAAAGGGAAGTGCTATACATGTCGATGCCCAGGTGAACACGGTAGCTGCAGAGGAGAATGGAAAAGCAGTCAAACCAGTTATCACCATGGTTGCACAGCAGTATGGGCGATATGTCGTAAGGGGTACCATTCCTGAAAAGCATAAACCGCTGGTTCGGGTAAAGGAAGTGGATGACCCTGCATCGCACGCCCGAAGCCTGTTGATTGATGCTTTGCGAAAAGCTGGTGTGCAGGTGAAAACTTCGTCGCTGGCAGTCAATCCACATGAAAAACTACCTGCCAGTGATGCTGTGAAGAACCTACCCAGACTGGTTGAACTGGAATCGTCACCATTTTCCGAAAACGCCAAGCTGATTCTCAAGGTCAGTCATAATCTTCATGCCAGCACACTTCCTTTGTTGATGGCGGCACAGAAACAGCAGCAGACATTGAACCAGGGTATGCGGCTGCAGGGGCAGGCATTGAAACGAATTGGCGTGCCACTGGATAGTGTCATATTTGGTGGTGGAGCAGGGGGAGCGAGGGCGGATCATGTCACGCCACGTGCTGCAGTAACTCTGTTGAAACAGATGGCACAGCGCGAGGATGGCAAACCCTTCAGGCAGGCTCTTCCTATTGTGGGCGTAGATGGAACCACGGCTGTTTCAGTAAACAAAGACAGCCCGGCACGAGGCAAGTTTCAAGCCAAAACAGGTACGTTGTCCTGGTCAAACGGCATGCAGAACAACAGTATCATGACCAGTAAAGCTCTATCGGGTTATGGCGAAACAGCGAAAGGCAGACAGATCATTTTTGCCTTTTTTGTCAACCATGCCATGATTGGTGAAACTGGAACAGAACAGGCAGGTAAAGATTTGGGCAGGCTATGTGAAATCGTTTTCCAGATGGAATAAACATGTTGCCAACACGAAAAGAATCTCTGCAGGATCTGGTTGTTCCGCTGCACCCTGATGGCGAGGTGCAGATTGGAGTGGATGAATTTCACTGGCAGTTTTCCCGCAGTGGTGGCCCCGGTGGGCAGAATGTCAACAAGCTGGCCACCAAGGCTCAGCTTCGCTGGAATCCTCGTCAATCTGCATTGCCTCTGGATGTGCAGTTGCGACTGGTCAAAAACAGCAGAAGCTATTTCACCAGCGATGGCGAAATGCTGATCGTATCACAGCGTTATCGCACACAGCTTCAGAACATGCAGGATTGTCTGAAGAAACTGCACGAGCTTATTCTGCTGGCGGTTCCGCCGCCGAAAATCAGACGAGCTACCAGACCAACCCGTGGCTCCAGGGAGCGACGACTGCAATCCAAAAAACAGCACAGTGAACGCAAAGCGGCTCGACGCATGAAACACGATTAGCCAGCAGCTTGCTTTTCCCGCTGGCGTCTGGCCCACTTCACTTCCCAGGGCAGAAAGAACAGATAGATGCCGGTGATCCACAAACCCAGCACAATAACTGCCGTGGGCAGAAAGACCCAGTATTTCGCATTGTCATGAAACCATGAACCATCGTGCAATGCTTCAATCCAGTCGGAGCGTCGTTCAGCACTGTGCAGCACTTGTCGAGTATCCAGATCAAGTTGTACCTCCCATCGGTTTTTCGATTGTACCTTGACCAGGCCTCGCTTGGGCTGAATGTCGAGCCTTTCAACATCTGACCAGTCACGAATCCCCGCTTCTGGAACAGCCCGTGCCGCCTCGAGAATGGCTGCCAGCGTCATTTCGGGCGAAAGCCCTTTCCCTTTCATCGTGGGTGGTTGCACCCAGTGCCAGTCTTTTTTCAGTTGCAGCAACAGGCCCGTGACAATGACGACCAGAAAGGGAACTGCAATAACAAAAGCACCCCACCGGTGAGATTTCCGCATTAAAACACGATAATTGATAGCCACCAGTTTGCCTCTCTCAACAGGATGCCGGAATGAAGTGAACAGCCTGGCATTTTCCTTTTTCCAGACGGTTCCATGTGTTTGAGTATCGGCATTCATTTCATACACTACAAGCACGAAACATCCTCTATTGCAAGGATTAACCAGGTATGAAAATCTCCCGTTTACTCCTGTTACTGTTGAGCGTATTTTGCCTCAACGGTGGAATGGTGCAGGCCGATGACAAAGATGCCCTGCGTGAAAAACTCGATACCGCCATCGTCGAAGGTATCCGTCTGCTCGAAGCTAAGGAATATGCCACCTTCCTCAGGCATTTTGTTCCACCAGATATGCTCAAACAACTGGGTGACGACAAATTCGACGAGTTCGCCAAGAAGTTCAGTGAAAAGAAAGCCGGTCAACTGCTGGCAGCACTCAAAAGTGTCAAGAATGAAAAACCAAAATTGGACGACGATGGCACTACTGCCACTTTCGATGTCAAGATCGAAGATGCTCCGCGCAAAACAGTTGTCTTCAAGAAAATCGACAAGTACTGGTACATCAGTAACTGATCGATGTTATTCCTGAATCATAACACCTCGCGGATAAATCTGCGAGGTGTTGTTGTTGACGGTTACATCGGGGATGCAAAAAGACTGATCTCATCAAGATTTTCAGAAGTGACTTTCCACTGTACCACACGCTCACCCAGACAATCCAGTATCTGCAGCAGATTGTCGTGATACACATGATCGGCAGCACTTTCCACCACTGCTGATTTGGGCTGAAACGCTACACCAATGCCTGCACCTTGCAGCATGCAGGAATCAGGGTCACTGTCACCCACTGCCAGTATCCGGCTAACATCCACACCCAGATGCTCGCTCATGTGCAACAACACATTCAGCTTGCAGATCTTGTGATCGGGACAACCCTTATCATGCTGCATCGCGGGCGACAGGGTAATCTCGCCCGTAGCAACGTTATTCTGAAACCGCATGACGTGGGCCAAGCTGAAATCAGCAAATACCCGACGTCGAACAATCTCTGTCGCCACCCGGAAACTGTCGCTGACGATACCCACCCGGTATCCTGCCTTACGCAAGGAAACCACCAGTTCGGCGGCGCCTGACATCAAGGGCATGCTCAGTGCTGCTTCTTCAAATACTTTGCGCGGTGTTCCTGCAAACAATGCCGCGATACGCCGAGTACGTTCATCAGGCTCCATGGAAGCGCTATCCAGCAGTTGATTCAGTTCATGGGTCTTGTTGGTGCGCTGGGCGAGGTTGACGACCACCCGGCCTTTGAGCAGTGTCCCATCCATATCGAAAAGCGCCAGCTTTTCAGGCTGCCCCAACCGCTGGAAGATCATCGACATCTCAGCCTGCGAACGTCTTTCCACTTCCTGCACTTCGCGTACCTGCTGCAGATCGAGCCGGTTGTATCGTGCTGCCCGGTCGAGAATCACACGCACCACCTGCTTGGCCATGTCGCCCAGCACTTCAAGCGGCTGACTGTCGTGCTGCAGATGACCAATGTCTACCTGTTCGATGGTTGCACCAGTGGCTGCTATGTCCAGCAATAGCGCCACATCTACCCCATAATCTGTTTCAAACCGGATTTTGCGGAAGATGGATCGTCGGGCAGCAATGAGACCACCCAGTGGCTGTTCGAAATGGGCCAGTTCCGGGAAAAACGTCAACAGCAGCGGCCGGGCTGTCAGCATCGTGACACGCCCAGCACTGCGGGAGAACCGGGCTTTGACGAAATCAGCCTTACCATCGATGATCGGCCTGGTCATCCGAGCAATGACATCCTCTTCCAGCCCGGATAGATCGCCATCGAGGAACATCACAATCTCGTTGGTGGCGGCCCAGATGCCATCTTCCATCGAAGCGCCTTTGCCCATCAAGGTGCTCATCACCACGCGGGCGCCTGCCTGCTCCGCCAGTTCGGGTGTACCGTCAATCGAACCATCGTCAATCACAATCACTTCCGTGACACCGGGGGCTTTCTTTGCATAGGCCACCACCGAGGCTACCGTGGGACATTCATTCAAAACTGGGATGATGACTGTTATCATCAGTTTCTCCTGGGGGCAGGCACGATATAAAAATGGTGTTCGGTTGAGGTCAGTGAAGGGCAGAAGTCTGTCAGTCAGCAAACAGGATTCGGAATAGATCGAGGAAAGTGTGACAAAAACAAAGCCGATACACACCAAAGAAATACTATCGGCTATGAGCATACACAGCTTTGAGAAAAGCTGCACTTTCACCAAGACTTCATCATTCTACGTTGCAACCACCACGCTGACAAACTTCTTATCTGACTTCATTCGGGAACAGTAATCAGCAGGAACAGATACACGGCGTAGACCAGCAGCAGTAAAACCCCTTCCCAGCGATTGATTTTCTTGCCGGTAAACATCAGTGGAAACAGGACCAGCGTTACTCCCATCATCCATCGGCAATCCATCTGAAGAATGGATTCCTGCACCGGCAGCGGTCGCATCAGCCCGCTCAAGCCCAGAATCATCAGGATGTTGAAGAGGTTGGAACCAATCACATTTCCGATCGCCATATCGCTTCGGCCCCGGATGCTGGATACCAGCGATGCCACCACTTCAGGCAACCCGGTACCAATCGATACAATAGTCAGGCCGATGATGCGTTCCGTCCAGCCCATCATGCGGGCCAGTTCCGAAGCCCCAGTGACCGTCGAATGCGCTCCACCCCCCAGCAAGGCTGTACCGGTGATGATGAACAATGCACATTTCCAAAAGCGGGGTTTGGCAGGGTCTACTGTCAGTTCCTTCACTTCCGATTGCAGCACTTCCTTCTGTGATACCGTCAGTTGTTGACGCACCAGGTTTACCAGGTACGCCGTGAAACTCACGTAAATCACGATGCATAGAATCGCATCAAGAAAGTTGATCGAACCATCCTGAGCTATCACCAGGCACAGCAGTGTGACGATCACCAGCACCGGGTATTCCAGTTGAATTGTATTGCCAACGATGGTGAGCGGATAAATCACCGCACACATGCCAATGATCACGGTAATGTTGAAAATGTTGGAACCAACGACATTGGCAACTGCAATATCAACCTTATCCTGCCAGGCGGCAATGGCACTCACTGCGAGTTCCGGTACCGAAGTTCCCGCTGCCACCACGGTCAGACCGATTACTGCTGGGGTCAGCTTGAGCAACGTAGCCAGCCCCACCGCCCCGCGCAATAGCACTTCTCCGCCCACCACCAGCAGAAACAGACCCAGAATGACCAGGACAATCGAAAGCAGCATAATAGCCTTCCGTCAGGATACTCCGGTACATGGTAATGCCCTCTTCGGATGAAGCTACTAAAATAACAGGCCTTATCCTGATTCCCTCAGAAAGCTGCAATGGATTTGCTCCAAGATTTAACACCTGCTCAGCGCGATGCGGTCACTCATCATGAAGGACCGCTTCTGGTTCTAGCCGGTCCCGGCAGTGGAAAAACACGCGTCATCACCCGCCGGATTGCCCATATGCTGCGCAGTGGCATCAAGCCCTGGAACATCCTTGCCATCACCTTCACCAACAAGGCAGCTGGTGAAATGCGGAAGCGGGTTGATGAAGTGGTTCCGAAAAACAGAGTCATCATCAGCACCTTCCACAGCCTGGGCGTCCGATTGCTCAGGCAATATGCTTCCACGCTGGGCATGGAACCCAACTTCACCATCTACGATATGGGTGATCGGAATGCTCTCATCAAGGAATCGATGAAGCAGGCCCAGGTCGATCCCGATGGCTCACATACTACGCCGGATCGTGTGCAGGCTGCCATCAGCAGAGCTAAGAATGAACTGAAAGGGCCGGAAGCGTTTGCCAGCAATGCCCGTGATTTCTTCGATGAGAAAGTCTCACGAGTGTACCCTATTTACGAAAAAAAACTCCGTGCGGCCAATGGCATGGACTTTGACGATCTGCTGTTCTGGCTCGCATATCTGCTGCGAAAATATCCTGAAGTACGCACGGAGCTCGATGCCCGTTTCAAGTATGTCATGATCGATGAATATCAGGACACCAATTACGCACAGTATGTCATCGCCAAGCAACTCTCCATGGACTTTCCCAATCTGTGCGTGGTGGGCGATCCTGATCAATCGATCTACCGGTTTCGTGGCTCCGATATCCGCAACATTCTGGATTTCGAGCGCGATTACCCCCAGGCACGCACCATCACGCTCGATCAGAACTATCGTAGCACCAAATCCATCCTGGCTGCTGCGGACAGTCTCATCGCCCATAACCGTTCGCGAAAACCCAAAAAACTGGTCACGCAAAATGCTGCAGGTGATCGGATCAAACTGCTGAACTTTGCTTCAGGCCTGGATGAAGCGTATGGCATCGCCAAAATCATTCGCGAGCTGGTGGATACCCAGGATATCAAATTCAAACATTGCGCCATCTTCCTGCGGATGAATGCTTTAAGCCGGGTACTCGAAACAGCTTTCATCAAGCAGCGTATTCCGTATCAGATAGTGCGTGGCCTGGCGTTCTTTGATCGCAAGGAAAACAAGGATGTGCTGGCCTACCTGCGTTTGCTGGTGAATCCCATGGACACGATCAGTTTTCGGCGTGCAGTGAATGTACCTGCACGGGGCGTTGGCGATACTTCGATGCAAAAGCTGGAAGATTTCGCCCTGCCTCGCGAGATCAGTCTGTTGTCAGCGGCTCAGAAGATGGAACAGATTCCAGAGATCAAAGGCAAAGCAGCAAAGGGGCTGCGAGATTTTGCTGCCTTGATGCAGGGGCTTCAGCCTATGCTCGAAACCTCTGCGGGAGAAGCAATTCGCGAAGTGATCAATCGTAGCGGATACCGGGCCATGCTGGCTGCAGGCACCGGTGAAGATCTGGAACGGCTGGAGAACATCGAAGAACTTATTACAGCAGCTGATGAGTTTGATGCTGAGTTGGCCCAGCGAACTGAAGGAGAAATTGGCAAGCAGGCCGGCGCCAGCAGCAACCTGGCGGCATTTCTGGAACACATCACCCTGCGAAGCGATCAGGATGCCCATGATGCATCTGCTGACCAGGTTTCCATCATGACGATGCATGCCGCCAAGGGATTGGAATTCCCTGTCGTCTTCATGCCAGCATTTGAGATGGGCATACTGCCTCACGAACGGTCAGCCAACAATCAGGATGAACTCGAAGAAGAACGCAGGCTGGCATTCGTCGGCATCACCCGTGCTGAGCGGCATCTCTTCATCAGTCATGCAGATTATCGCGAATTCCGTGGGTCGCAAATGTGCGCCATTCCCAGTCCCTTTCTGGATGAACTTCCTGAAGATGTTCTGGAGAAGCAGCGGGTTGCATCTGATCTGGATCGGTTTGATCCCCGTCATGAAGAAAACTACCGCTACGATCGTCCGAGTTTCAGACAGGCACCGGTGATGACGCGTTCCGTACCCAAGCCCACCTTTGCCAGCTTGAAGACAGGGGCTGAGTTGGCTGGTCTGACTGCCCCACCTGCAGGCCCGAAAGACCTGAATGCATTTGTCGTGGGAGCGACAGTCAAACATGGTGTTTATGGCCTGGGGAAAATCCAGGAAGTCAGCGGACTGGGCGCAGGCAAGCGCGTCAAAATACGGTTTGGCAGCGGCGAGAAGACCTTCATAGCAGAAAAGGCACCACTGGAAGTGGTGCCCAAGCCGTGATCAAGTTCTGCTCTATCGACTCGTCCCCAGTTTCTGTTCGTACTGCTCGATCAGCTTTTTGGTATTCTGTTCATTGCCCAGGAACAGTTTGATGTTTGCCGAGGCTTGATCGCGCATCTCTTTGATAATTCTGGGCACTTCCACCTGACGTTTCTTTTCCAGCGCAGTCTGCTTGAGCTCTTCTGCCTTCTGTTCGAAGGTAACATCCGTCCGGGCAGGGATTTCCTTAACCTTCATGATGATGACGAACCCCTTTTCAGGAGTCTGAAGTACTTCGCTGATTTCGCTATCTTTGAGTTTGAATGCACGTTCTTCAATGGCATCGTGCGTGGTGTGTCGCCCAAAGGGGTTCAACAAACCAGCGACAGCCGCAAGGTCTCCATTTTCCTGAATGGTGGCATAGCGGATAAACTGATCAGGATTGTTGCCTATTTCAGTCCAGATTTTTCTGGCCATGCGTTCGTCCCTGACCTGGATCATGCGTATCTGTGCCTGCACGCCATACTTGCTGGCAAATTCCCGGCGCAGGTCTTCTTCAGTCAGCGACAGACGTGCCGTCGCTAACTTCTGAAGCATGATGCGTGGGCGAATCACATCTTCCCGATATTCAAACAAGCTGGTCTTTCGCGGGCTGAGCATCGATTTCTCGAAATCTGCCAGGTTGGCTGAGGCAGCAGCCTTCATTTCGCCAATCAGTTCTTCCTGCACTTCACGGTCAGTGACAGTGATGCCTTTCTCCTTGCAATTCAGTTCGATCAAAGTCCGGTAGACCATCGCTTCCAACTGAGCACGGCCTTTGCGGGCAATCAGTTCATCAGCCAGTTGCTGACGCGTGATATTCACCCCTTTTACTGTTGCAACAACGTCTTTATCAGCAGGGGTTGCTGTCTGTGCATGGAGTGGACAGCATAAGGCAGTATAAGTCACCAACGAAAATGCAGTCATCTTCAAAGTCATGAAAGTGCCTCCGTGCACGAAAATACGACCGTTTTATACACGGAAGCGATAAATGCCTCAAGCCGAACTCTTAATGGCAACTATTGGTCAGCAAGAGGCGAATTGCCTCAACTGAAGAGTGATTGAATAATTTTGCCACCCTGGTTGTCGGTCAATTTCATTTCAGAACCGTTACGCAAATAAGTCAGTTTTTCGTGATCCATGCCAAACAGATGTAATAACGTGGCATGCCAGTCGTAATGGTGAACAATATCCTTGATGGCTTTGTGACCAAATTCATCTGTTTCGCCATGAACATAACCAGCTTTAATGCCACCACCAGCCATCCAGTGGGAAAACCCATAGGTGTTGTGGTCGCGTCCAACTTTCTCTTTGCCAAGATCATTTTGTCGCACAGGCAGGCGGCCCATTTCGCCGCCAAAGTGCACAAGGGTGCTGTTCAGTAATCCACGGGATTTCAAATCCGTCACCAATGCTGCTGCGGGCTGATCCACTTCCCTACAGCGCTTGGGAAGTTCGCCAAGGATGCTTCCATGATGATCCCATGACTGCCCATGGTTCCAGATCTGAACAAACCGCACGCCTCGTTCCACCAGTCTTCGGGCAATCAGGCAGCGTTCGCCGTAGTCTCGGGTTACCGGATTATCGATGCCGTAAAGTTTCTTGGTTGCTTCGGTTTCTTTGGCAAGGTCAAACGCATCCCGTGCAGCGAGCTGCATCTTTGCAGCTAATTCGTAATTAGCAATACGCGCTGCCAGTTCCTGTTCACCAGGATGTTGTTGCAGATGTTCTTCGTTGAGTTGACGTAACAAATCGAGTTGTTTCGTCTGCACCGTACCTTGCAAGTGAGTGGGAGCATCCAGGTTCAGAATGCGAGGTTCCTTGGGTCGAACCACCGTACCCTGATACAGGGAAGGTAGCCAGCCGTTCGACCAGTTTTCTCCGCCAAGCAGTGGGAAGCCTCGCGGATCAGTAAGAGCCACATACGCTGGTAACTCCTGTGATACGCTGCCCAATCCATAGGTAAGCCAACTGCCTAGTGTGGGACGACCTGCCAGCGGGCGTCCACTGTTCAGAGCATAAACCGATTGGCCGTGATTGTTCACATTGGTCTGCATCGAACGAATCAATGTGATGTCGTCCGCAATCTTGCCCAGGTGAGGCAACAGTTCGGAAAGTTCCATGCCACACTGGCCGTGCTTGCTGAACTTCCATGGTGACCCCAGCACTTTGCTGCTCGCTTGTGCCGGATTATCGTACTTCACATCACCGGGAAACTGTTGGCCATCGAGTTCATTCAACTTCGGCTTGGGATCGAACAAATCCATCTGACTCGGGCCACCCACCATGAACAGGGAGATCATCGCCTTCGCTTTAGGTTCGTGGTGTGTAGGCTTAGGCAGCAGGTTGTAGGTGGTTTTGGTTAAATCAGGTTTCTTGGGAGGTTGTGCGTGGACTTGCTCATTCTGGAACAACCAGCTTAATGCCAGCGACGATAATCCGAAGCCGCTGGATTGCACGAAATGTCGACGTGTTGAACAAAACTGGTTCATGACCACTATATCGGCTAAGGCAGGTACGCAACTTGTTGCCCTGATGACATCATTCTGTCACCAGGGATCTTGATGGGGCCCAAGTTTACTTTTTGTGGAAGGCTTCCTGCACCAGATCAGGCGAGAAGCCGTTCGGCATCACGCCTTCAGCAGCATACAGATACAGCCCGGCAATATAAATCTGTTTCAGCGTTGAAAGAATAATGCTGATGACCACCAGATAAATCACACCCAGACCGATGGCGATGCCGCCCAGCATCATATTTTGCATGGCGGCTCCACCCATTGCTCCTGCAAAGATCAATAACAAGCCAGGTAAGGTTAGCAGAAAACCAACCAGTCCCATCGTCAGGCCACCTGCCAACCCTTCACCCCAGGTACGACGTAATAATTCACTGGAGCGTTTCAGTGCGTCAATCGGCCCTTTGCCTTCCACGGCCAGCACCGGCACCACCAGATAGGTCACCGCAGTCCACATCAAACCAAGGAACCCCACAATCAGTTTGCCTACCCATTCGGAACGGTCTTGTATGGCTTTCAGAATCATGCCGACGGTGGCTGCGACAAAGGCCCAGCCGAGGATTTGAGGGAAGCGACGACCTGCTGCGGATAATCCATCACCCAGAGTGGGATCAATTCCCTTGAAATGCATCACCGCACAGGCTGCCAGTGCTGCATTGAAGAAAATGATGATGAAGTAGTTGATGAAATAAAACAGGAAGCCACCGATAGCAATAATCCAATTCCTGGCTTCAGGGTCACCACCCTTGCGTGCCACTTTCACAAACAGGTCAGGCATTGCAATAACAGGTGCAATAAATGATATCGCAACAATCAGGCAGGCTATTCCACTGAGAATAGGGAAGACCACTAGCGTCTTCTGTTTTTTGAGTACCGCGTAGCTTTGTGAAATGATTTCCCAACTGCGGCTAAACGATGAAAACATGGCACAACCCTCTGAGGGGGAAGAAAACGGAAGTATTGTAATCGAAATCTGCAATTCCGGGATATTGCAATTCCTGAAATAACCATGCATTCAGGGCAGCATGTTACGAGAGTATATCATGCACGACATGGCCATGCACATCTGTCAGGCGATAATACCGCCCCTGATGCTGGTAGGTGAGCCGTTCATGATCAATGCCCAGTAAATGCAGGATAGTAGCCTGCATGTCGTGAACATGCACTCCGTTTTCTGCCACACTGTAGCCAAACTCATCGGTTGATCCAAAACTGGTTCCCGTTTTGATGCCTGCACCAGCAAGCCACATGGTAAAGCAACGTGGATGATGATCGCGGCCATAATCAGTTGCGGTCAATTTCCCCTGGCTGTAATTCGTTCGACCGAACTCACCACCCCAGACCACCAGCGTATCGTTCATCATTCCTTGTTGTTTGAGATCAGTTAGCAGAGCATAAGTTGCCTGATCGATGTCTGCACATTGGCGACGGATGCCGCCAGGCAATCCGCCATGATGATCCCAGCCCGGATGGTACAACTGAATGAAACGGACGTTCTGTTGAGCTAAACGTCTGGCTAAAAGACAATTGGCAGCAAAGGTCCCAGGTTTCCTGGCTTCTGGCCCATAGAGTTTCCAGACACTTTCCGGCTCGCTCGCAAGATTCATCACTTCGGGCACGCTGGTCTGCATGCGATACGCCATTTCATACTGAGCAACGCGACTGGCTATTTCAGTATCCCCCGTTTGTTCCTGTTGCAGTTCATGCAGTTCCTTCAATCGATCCAACATATTCCTTCGCGCAGCTGGACTGATGCCATCTGGATTGGCTAAATACAGAACTGGGTCTTTGCCACCTCGGAACTGAACTCCCTGATGCGTACTCGCCAGGAAACCGTTGCCCCAGAGCCGGGCATAGAGAGGCTGATCAATGCGATCCTTGGAAATTAATACTACAAACGCAGGGAGATTTTCATTCAGACTACCGAGACCATAGCTGAGCCAGGAACCTATCGAGGGGCGACCGGCTAATTGAGAACCTGTTTGAAAAAAAGTAATTGCGGGATCGTGGTTGATTGCCTCCGTGTGGAGCGATTTCACCAGACACAGATCATCAGCCAGCCTGGCTGTGTGAGGCAACAGGTTGCTGAACCAGGCCCCCGATTGGCCGTGCTGTTTGAATTCAAATATGGAACCAGCTAGTGGCAATCTTGCCTGATGTGCCGACATACCCGTCAAGCGCTGCCCCTGCCGCACACTGTCAGGCAGGTCTTCCCCATTCTTTTTGTTGAGCAGAGGCTTATAGTCGAACAGATCAAGTTGCGAAGGGCCACCACTCATGAACAGATAAATGATGCGTTTCGCTTTGGGTGGATGATGAGGTTTATCCAGTATGCCTTTGAGTGGCCCCGGGGATTTGTCATCAGCCAGTACCTTCGCACCCATTAACTTAAACAATGCCGTTGCACCCAGACCCATCCCGGTGGTACTGAGGAAAGATCGTCGTGAGGAAGATTGAAGCAATTGCTGGAGGGAGTGCATCACTTTAGTCTAATCGAATTAAGTGAAGGTTGCCAGAAAACTTCGATACATGTGTCTTATACTTCCAGATGGGCAATCCCATAATAGAAAAGGTGAAAGAACGGCTCCAGACGAGATACACCATGCGGTACATTTCTTTTCTTTTTGTGTTGTGCAGCAGCACTATCAGTTTTGGACAAATCAACAGCCCGACACTTTTTAGTCCTGACAGTGTCTGGGTGGTGGTTAACCGAAACATGATAACTTCCGTCGCTCTCGGAGAGTTCTACTGCCAGCAGCGAAAGGTGCCGATGGATCATCTTCTGCGACTCGATCTGCCCGATACCGAAGAAATGTCTCGTGAAGATTATGAAACCAGGCTGCTGGCTCCTATTAGAGACAAGCTCAGGTCTTTTCAGCATCAGGATATTATTCTGCTGACTACTTACGGTGTACCCATTCGAGTAGGCAACGCAACACCTAAGGCGGAAGATACTACCCGGATCGAGTTAATCAAGAAAGAACTCAAGAAGAACTATGATGAACTGAGTGAAGCGAACGATCAAGTACGCAAATTGAACGAAGCAAATGAGAAAGCAAAAGCAAAGTTATACGAAGGTGACGTTGCCAGGCTGAAACAAGCGATTGTGACATTGGAACAGCAGTCGATGATGCACGATCAGCGGGAGAGCAACGCTGCAGTGGATAATGAACTCGCTCTCATGTGGTATCCTCCGTATCCCTTGTCTCGCTGGCAGTTGAATACACGATTCTTCACTATCACAGAATCTGCACGATCCAAAATGCCCCGGATCGTGATGACCTGCAGGGTGGACGGTCCAACACCAGCAGTAGCCAAACGCATCATCGAGGATGCCATCCAGACGGAGGAAGCGGGCGGCCCTGCGGGGTTCGCTTACGTCGATGCACGAGGCATCAACTGGAAAAAAGAGGGTGATGCTGCTGGAGGCACCTATGGCGGTTACGATGAGTCGCTGCGTGAACTCGCTGAACTCTTCAAAAAATCGCTTTTTCGAACTACTCTCAACAATACGGAAGATGTATTTCGTGTTGGAACCTGTCCGCGCACTGCTCTCTATTGTGGCTGGTATGCATTACAGAATTACACACCGGCATTTGAATTGATGAAGGGTTCCATTGCTTACCACATTGCCAGCTTTGAAGCGGTGTCATTGCGAGAAGCTAACAATAAACGCTGGGTCCCCAACCTGCTTCAGGATGGAGCCTGTGTTTCCATTGGCCCCGTATGGGAACCTTATTTGATTGCCTTCCCGAAGCCTGCAACGTTCTTCGGGTTTCTTCTTGCCGGGCATACGGTTGTGGAAAGCTACTGGCTCAGTAACCATTTCACCAGTTGGCAGATGATGATTATTGGAGATCCACTCTACAGGCCCTATGGTAAAAAGCCTCGCTTGAAAACAGAAGAAGTGAAGCTCTCCCCAGCGGGTGCAATCTTCCCACCGCGGGTTCGTTGATGAACCCAAAAATAATCGGAAAAGCGTGAAAGATTAGCCAGTTGCGCTCCATCTAGATTTTGTTCAGGGAAGTAAATTCGCTGAATTTCATAAGTATCTGCTTGATCGACTGTTTTTGGCAAAGTAAGATGCGGGACGAGACTCGAAACAGAAAACAGGTAGTAAGCGTGGTTTATTCCACGTCTTGAGTGGAGTTTTAAGTATGTCTGCAAGTAATCAAAAGAAGATTGGCCGAGTCCGACCGCCTCGTGTCCAAATCACCTATGATGTGGAAACCAACGGTGCTTTACAGAAGAAGGAACTTCCTTTTGTGGTGGGTGTCGTAGCAGATTTGTCAGCTCAGCGAACCGAACCCCTGCCACCACTGAAAGATCGGAAATTTGTCGAGGTTGATCGTGATAATCTCAACAGTGTTATGGCCGATGCAGCTCCGGAAATCAATATACGGGTAGACAACAAACTTTCTGAAGATGGCTCACAGCTATCCGTGCCCTTGAAATTCCGCAGCATGGAAGACTTTCATCCTGCCAGGGTAGCAGAACAGATTCCTGCCTTGAAAGAATTACTCGACATGCGACAGCGCCTCGATGAGGTGCTCAGCAAAATTGGCGTAAATGCCAAACTGGAAGGCCTGCTGCAGGAGGTATTGCAGAATACCGCCAAGGTGGAAGAACTCGCAAAGCAAATGGGAATTGCAGCGGATGCCCCTGCAGCACCCACGGAGGAAAAATAAGCCATGGCTAAGTCGCAAAGTGCAGCAGCAGGTGGAGCAGAGGCAGTACAGGAAGAGAAAAGCCTGCTCGATACCATTCTCGACAATACCAAACCTGCATCAAAAACCGAACGTGAGCGCAATCAGGGCTTCATCGGCGAGCTGGTGAAACAGGCATTGAACGCCAAGCCTGGCTCGGTGGTCTCAGGAGACCTGGAACGCACGATAAAGCTCTGGCAAGCTGAGATCGATCGTAAACTCTCAGCCCAGTTGAACGAAGTCATGCATCATCCTGACTTTCAGAAGGTCGAAGGAACCTGGCGCGGCCTTGATTATCTTGTCAAGCAATCTGAAACGGGTGATACGCTCAAGATTCGTGTATTGAATGTTTCCAAGAAGACACTGGCCAAAGATCTCGAAAATGCTGTCGAGTTTGACCAAAGTGCATTCTTCAAGAAAATTTATGAATCGGAATACGGTGTTCTGGGTGGACATCCATATGGACTGATTGTCGGAGACTATGAATTCGGCAAACATCCCGAAGATGTAGAAATGCTGAAGAAGATTTCGGGAGTGGCTGCATCCGCACATGCTCCCTTTGTCTCGGCGGCCTCTGCCAGTATGTTCGGGCTGGATGATTACACCGAATTAAATCAGCCTCGCGATCTGGCTAAAATCTTTTCCAGTGTGGATTATGCATCTTGGAAGAGTTTTCGCGAATCAGAAGATTCCCGGTATGTTGCACTTGCTTTGCCCCGAGTACTGTCGCGACTGCCCTATGGAGCCGAGACCAAACCTATCGAGGAGTTCAACTTCGAAGAAGTGGTTGACAAGGATCACAACAAGTACTTATGGATGAACGCAGCCTGGGCTTATGCTGTAAGGGCAACTACTGCGTTTTCTAATGATGGCTGGTTCATGCGTACTCGCGGCGTGGAAGGTGGTGGCAAAGTCGAAGGTTTGCCAGTACACACCTTCTCCGAAGATGGTGGCAGAACCATGAAATGTCCCACCGAAGTGCTTATCCCTGATCGCCGGGAAAACGAATTGTCTGAACTGGGTTTTCTGCCCTTACTGCATTGCAAAAACACTGATTTTGCAGCCTTCCTGGGAGCACAGAGTTGCCAGAAACCCAAGACGTATTTTGATACTGGTGCCAATGCCAACGCCGAGATGTCCACCAAGTTTAATTACCTGATGTGCGTCTCCCGATTTGCCCATTACCTGAAGGTGATGGCACGTGATAAAGTTGGTGCCATGATGGAGTCCCACGATGTTCAAAACTGGTTACAGGGTTGGATCAATAACTTTATTGATCCAAATCCCGAGATTTCCGGTCAGGAAATGAAGGCCAAACATCCATTACGGGAAGCTCGCATAGCCGTAACGGAAGTAAAGGGCAAGCCGGGTTGGTATCAAGCTACCGCACACTTGCGGCCCCACTATCAACTGGAAGGCATCGATGCTTCGATGCGCTTGGTGGCGGAACTGCCGCAAGCCAAGAAGTAACATCTTTTTGCATGAAAAGTGTTTGGGTTCGACGGACCAGATGCTTTTCATTCTGCTCAATCATCATCCGTCGTTACAGGGAGCATAACCATGGCAGCTGACTATTTCTTGAAAATCGATGGTGCACCAGCTGATTCGCAGACTGAAGGTCATAAAGGGGAGATTCAAGTGGAATCATGGAGTTGGGGCGCATCGAATCCAACTTCAGGTTTTACTGAAGGTGAAGGACTGGGTGCTGGAAAGGTACAGATGCAGGATTTTCATTTCACCATGAAAAACAGCAAGGCCTCGCCGGTCCTTATGCAACATTGTGCAACAGGAAAACATATTCCTACAGCCATTTTGACTTGCCGTAAAGCAGGTGGAAAGCAAGAAACCTATTTGAAAATTACTTTCAACAATCTGTTGATCAGTAGTTATCAAACTGGTGGAAGTGCTGGTGGTGAAGTACCTTTTGATTCCATTTCGTTCAATTATACCGAAATGCTGATGGAGACATTTGGACAAAAGGCTGATGGTACTGTCGGACCAACAGGGAAAGCCGGTTACAATTTAAAGACGCAAACCAAGAAGTAACCGTGATTCTCTTGAGTCATCGTAAGGCTTCCGCAGGCTTGCGGAAGCCTTTATCGTTCCATTACCGTTGGACGGTCTGAAATTTTCACAGGGTACCCGTGTCGTACGAACCAAATACCAACGTGTTCAAACCCTCTTTACTCGATCGTCTGCTCGATGCAAACGAAGTGCGTTATGGCCAAACACTCCTGCAACTGGAAGAATCCATACTGAGCGATCTGCAGGATCTGCTCAATACTCGAAGCCCTCCACGAGATCAATTTGCCAATTTGCCTGATGCTGCTAAAACGGTGGCCAACTATGGCCTGATGGATTTTTCCCATTTGGAAATTCAGTCGCGTGATGACAGAATGCAGATTCTGGATCATATCAAAACACTCATCGAAACCTACGAACCTCGATTGCACGATGTGGAAGTTGTTGAACGTAAGCAGGATGATGTAGAAAAAATGGCCAAAGGCGATTTTCGCAAAGGTGCTTTATTTTTTCAAATCAAGGCCAGGCTGGCTGGCAACCCAGGACCTGAAGTGTCATTTGAAACCATCCTTGAACTGTCAAAGGGGTCACACACCGTCAAGAAGGAATTGTCATGAGCGTGAAGAAAGATATTACCTGGGTCCACTATGACCAGGAACTGAGACGTTTCTGGAAACATGCCCAGGAGTTTTCATCGCGCTACAAGCTGGAAGCAACCGCACTCGGACTGGGAGTTGATCGTTCGACTGATCCACATGTTGAGCGGATGATCGAAGCTTTTGCTCTGCTTACCGCCAGAGTTCGCACCAAACTCGATGATGATTTTCCTGAACTCATTGATGGGATGTTGGGGGTCCTCTATCCTCATCTGCTGTCCCCCATTCCCTCGATGAGCATCGTGCAGTTCGATCCGATTCCGGGTGTGTCAGGTCTGGAAAAAGGGTTGACGATACCTGCGAATTCCATGCTGGCTACCAGGGATGTGCCAGGGCTTCCCTGTGCGTGTCAATACCGAACCTCCTATCCGGTAACTCTCTGGCCTGTCAAGTTGTTGGAAGCCAGACTGCAATCGCCACCCTATCCTTCAACCTGGAAACTGGCCCAGCACACTGCAACTCAGGAATCGTTGCGACCCAAGTCAGTATTGCGGTTAGCCTTTCAAACAACCGGAACAGCTGTCTTTGACAGCCTTTCGCTCGAGCAGTTACGCTTGTACCTGTGGGGTGACAACGTATTAACTGCTTTGCTCCATGAACTGCTGCTCAATCATGTGATGGCGGTTTCATTCCGTGATGAGACCTTGCCCCAGTCGCGACCGGTCGCATTCTCTGCAGAGGAATCAATTAAACCGGTGGGATTCAGCTTGGAGGAAGGCATTCTCCCCTATCCGGCACAGTCCTTTCAGGGATATCGCCTGCTCACTGAATTTTTTGTCTATCGGGAAAAGTTTCTGTTTCTTGACTTCGGTGGATGGACGCGTGCCAAAGAACAGAAAGCTATTCAGGGGAACAAGATCGAGTTGCTGATCTATCTTGATCGATCCCTGCCAACTGCCTTAGAACGTGAAGTAACTTCGTTAAATTTCCGACTTGGTGCAACTCCAGTCATTAACCTGTTTGAGAAAAAGACCGAAGCGATACCGCTTACGTTTGAGAAATATGACTATCCCGTCATACCGGATGTACATTATCCTTCTGCTCATGAAGTGATATCCATAACGGACGTTCGGCATGTCGATCCTATTCAAGGGAACGAAACGAATTACGCACCGTTTTATTCTTACCGGCATAACGACCGGGAGCGACATCGTGCGTATTGGCAGGCGCGTCGCCGATCCACGCGGGATGAACCTTCAACTTATTCGGGCACCGAAGTCGATCTGCATTTCGTCAACCTTGATTTCGATCCGCAGATTCCCTCTGATCCCACCGTGGTGGTAACCACGTTATGCTGCAATCGTGATCTTCCTTCGGTACTCAGGGAAGCTGGTGAAGCCCTGGCTTTTGAGCCGATGACTGCTTTACCAGTCTCGATCACCTGCCTGAGGCCGGTGACGCCCACACTTCGACCCTTGCCTGGACGGGGATCATACTGGCGGTTGATTTCGCATCTGAATCTCAATCATTTATCCCTGTCGGATTCACAGTTGGGCAAGCAGGTGTTTCTGGAATATCTGACTCTCTACGATTTTGCTGACCCGGAAACCAACAGCCAGATTGCCAAGATTAATCAACAGGTGATTGAAAGTGTTCTTGATCTCCGAACGCGGCGTAGCGTCGAATTGATCCGTGCAGACGGCATGGTCGGATTTGCACGAGGCATGGAGATCACTATCGAACTCGACGAAGAAAGACTGGTTGGCCTGGGTTCTTACCTGTTTGCCAGCATCCTGGATCAGTTCTTCGCCCTGTATGCTTCCATTAACTCTTTTACACGACTGATCCATGGCACCAGACAAAGTGGCGCGGTAGTCAAACGCTGGCCGATCCGCAGCGGAACACGTGAACTCCTTTAATGAACACTAGTATGACTCTGGAACAGAAACTTTTTGAACAGCCAACTTCGTTTGATTTTTTCCAAACGGTTTTCATCCTCGAAGTATTGCATCGGGGCCAGCACAGTTCACGTATTGAAATCGAAGAGCAGTTCCGGCTGAAAACGTTTCCCTCTCTGGTATTTCCATCCAGTTCGGTGAAATTTCTGCGGAAGAAACTGCACCTGGTCAATAAGCCTCACATCTATGTCAATTTTCTAGGGCTGATCGGGCCTCAGGGTGCATTGCCCTTGCACTATACCCTGAAAGTGCTTGCTGCCAGCAAACTGGTAAAGGAAGATGGTCTGTCTACATCGCCACTGCAGGAGTGGCTGGATCTCTTCAATCATCGATTCCTGACACTTTTTTATCGAGCATGGGAGAAGTACCGTTTTCCCGTCGCCTACTTCCATTCCAACCGCCTTGGCATTCATCAGGAAAAAACGGCTGGAAAGATTCTAAGCCAGACAGACGACTTCACGCAGGCGCTGTTTTCACTCATTGGTCTGGGTGTCCCCGGTTTGCGCAACAGATTGCGCGTGGAATCTGTTGACAATACTTCCTCTTCCACCCAGTTATTGGCGATCGTTCCCGATGAAGCACTTTTGCATTACGCTGGTAACCTCGCTCATCGTCCTCGTCATGCCAGCGGTCTCCAGGCTCTCCTCAGCGATTACTTTAACCTGCGGGTCAAGGTTCAGGTGTTGAAAGGACAATGGCTGCAACTCGATGCATCAAGCCAGTCACAAATGAGCGAAGATGGGCATTGTTCACTGGGAGAAGATGTGATTGCCGGTGAACGTATCTGGGATTTCAACAGCATGTTTCGGATTTCACTGGGGCCTTTATCCTATGATAGGTTCGTAGAACTCTTGCCGGACGAGAGCCATGTCAAAGTACGAAAAACTTTTTATCTTCTTTGTCAGATGACGCGATTCTACGTCGGACCGGAATTTGATTTTGAAGTGCAGTTGCGACTAAAAGGAGATGAAGTGCCTGCCTGTGAGTTGAGTAATCCCGGTGGCAGTACACTGGGAGCCAGGCTTGGTTGGAACACCTGGCTACCATCGACGGAAATGCCTGAAGTGGTGGAAGATGCCGTGTTCCAGGCGGATGATCGTACCTTGCTCGCTGCGTCTATTGTGAATTAATACTGAATTTCCAGACCCGCACTGATCCCCTGAGCAACAAAATCATTGCGTACGCGAGGCAAGTTAGGTGCGTTAGGCCCGGCCAGTGTGCCAAACGCAGGATTGCTAGGCACATAACGGGGATTGATAGTCTGGTCGATTTGAGCCCCAGGACGAATCACATCATTGATATATAGCCATTCGTAGCCGAGATAAACGCGAGCATGGCTGGTAACCTGAACACCAAACTGCACGCCTAGCTCAGGCATGACGATGAACTGGTTGTAGCTCTGTTCACCCAGGTTCCCGACAAATGTCGTGTTGCCATCTACTGGAGGTGATTGTCCTCCCACTGCCAGAAGACCACCGGTAGCGTTGAGAGTAGTGCCATTACCATCAATTATTCCAGATGTAGATCCCTGGATATTCAAACGCTGCTGATTAACTCCCAGCGTCACTTTACCTGCAGCATTAACAAAAAATGCACCCAAGCGGGCTTCGGCGCGAGTACCCAACTGCAAACCATTAATCTGGTTGCGTGTCTCGAAGGAATCCCTGATCAACAGTGAATTGACTGGCACGAATACGAATTCATCCGGGATATCAGGATTCGTATTAGGTTGAGCGATCCCCAGAGGGTTTGGGGTTTGTCCACCATTGAACGCGCTGTTTTGTGTCAGATAGAGCTTCTCACTGATTTTGAAGTAGCGATAACCAATCGTTCCATCAATCGTCAGAGTTTCGCTGTTCCAGAAGTTATTGCGAACATGGACATCAAAACCACCAAACCGAGCACTATTTTCAATGAGCAGACTGCCACTGACGCCGGAAGCAGGATCACTGACAATATTACCTACTTGCTGGAATGCCTGAGCATCAAAGATCGGGCGGGTAATCAGGGCCGGCCCAGTAGTCTGTGAATCGAATATGGTAGTGAATGTCCGCTTATTGAAGCCGGTAAACCCGAAGCCCAGCCCCCAGGTGTGCTGCTGATTCAGCCAGATGCCTGCATCTATTCGAAGCCCATTGAAGTCGCCAAAATCAAGCGATTGATCGCCAAAAAGTATACGAGTATCAGGATCACCCAGTGCACCGGCAAAATCGCCTGCACCGGTTGTGGCTAACGGCGTGGCAAAAGGTGCGTCGCTCATCCACCAGCGTGCATAGCCTGCACTCAACCAGACCTGTTGCCAAGGACCACGTTTCTCACAAATCGGTTCGCAGGGATTCCAATCCGTAGGATGCACGCTGGCTGCCGATGGGGTGGTACTGGGAACGGGTGTTGTGGGAATGACTTCCTGTTGCGCATAGGTCGCAGAAGTCAAGCCCAGGCAAGATAACGTCGCAAACACGGATTTTCGCAACATGACAAAGTCCTCGTCATCTAACCTGGAATCAAACACACATTCCGCTCAATCATAACGACAAGTAGATACCTTCGTTATCGGAGACTTTGCCTAACTTACTTGATTGAAACAAACCAATTGAACTCCCCGAAATGCCATGCTTCGATTAATTACGTTGTAAACCCTGATGTTTATAGCTGTTACAACGATTATGCATGACATGAAAAACGGATAATATGGGCTATGCTAAGAAAACGGGAAGACTATTCGGGTTACAAAAAGAAATCATGCTTGCGACTGAAGTCCAAGTTGCTCTAATGGAATGTACGTTTGGTTGGTAGTGGTTTGCCCAGGCCACCTTTACTCCTGGTTGTCGCTCGTTTACCTTTCATGGTGGTAATATGACTCTGTCTCGAAGAACACGCTGGTTTCAGTCTCGTTTTTTTGAGAATAGCAATACACGAAAACGAACGGTGAAGTGCTATCGTCCGGTCATGGATGTTCTGGAAGATCGACTCGTTCCTGATGCTGCTCTCAGTATTCTTGGTGGTGTCGTAACTTACACCGGCGATACGGGAGCCAACGACTTCTCATTCACTCGCCTGGCTGACGAATACGTTATTTCAAACAACAATCATACGATTGTCACCGGTGTACCGGGAGTAACTTACAGCAACGGGAATCGCACCGCCACTTTCTCCGCCATTGGAATCTCTCAACTCAATTTCAGCTTTGATTCAGGCAGCGCCAACGATGTCTTTCTGGGTGGCTTTGATGCTCCTATCGCTGCACTGAACATCAATGGTGGCAGCAATCCTAACTCCGATGTAACACTTACTGGTACCGGGTTGACCTCAACCGGCACTGTCACGCTGATTGGATTCGACGATATGACTATCGGCCAGTCGTTGACTGCAGCCGGAAATATCACCCTGGGCGCGGATGCCATGATCATCTCTCAGCCCATCTCTGCCGGCGCTAATCGTGTCACAGTACATACACGAACCAATGATCATGACATTAATCTAGGTGCTGCTGACAATGCCACTCGTCTGGGTCTGAATGCCACTGAACTCGATTTCATTACTGCAGGAGTTCTCCAGATCGGAAATGCCAATGCTGGTGTGATAACTGTCTCGGCAGCACTTACCCCCGCTAATGTTTCAACAGTCACGCTCATCACCGGTGCCGCCATTGTTGATTCTGGTTCTCTGACTGTCACCAATTTGCGATTTAGCGCAACAGGAAATGTTGCCCTGGATGGTGGTTTCAGCACGGTTGCGGGTTCAACCAGTGGATCGGTTAGCATTACAAATAACGCGAATCTCACTGTAGGCAATGTGGATACAGCCAGCGGTATTAGTTCTGGGGGTAACATTGATGTTGTGGTGAGTGGTTCGTTATTGGTTGCTGCTAATGTTACAACGACAAGCAATAACGACATCACATTAACGACCGTCGACGCTGCAGCAGTTGGTCAGAATATTCAAGTGAACGGTACCGTAACGATACAGTCAGGCACTGGCGATCTCATTCTGAGAGCTGGTGATAATCTGACTATTGCCACTGGTGCTTCGCTTACGACATCGGGGACAGGTGAGATCAATTTGACGGTTGATTTCGGTAGCGCAGATCCGCAAGGCAATACGCTCACAGCAATCGGAGTAATCTACAATACTGCAACGATAACTGATTACGCTGGAGGGTCACAGGGTGATACCTTCGTGACGACGGCTTCTGCAAACACAGTTATCCGGGTTGCGGGTACAGGAGGCGTCGATACGATCCAGGTCGATGGGGAAGGTCAAGTAGTTACCGCATCAAACGGATTAATCAGAGTTAATACACGACAGAATATCACGCTGACCAGTGTTGAGAATGTTTTCGTGATCAACGCCATATTTTTGATCGAAGGTGATGATGGCGATAATACTGCTGTTTACGATCCAGTTGCAGGGACACTGCAGGTGGATACCACGAATTACATAATTAATAGCAATTCATTCATTTATGATGGACTTGGTGGTTCAGATTCCTTGACTGTGCAAGGTACCAATGTTGATGATTCTTTGCTCTTTCGAACTCGTAGTGGCTCGCCTGATACTTCCGAGTTCAGTCTGAACGGCGGTCCGTTCCACGGACTTATCAACGTGGAATCATTCGACTTTAATGGTTTGGCCGGCAATGATCTGATGACGGTAGATTATGTTTTCGGCAACCCGGTTCGTTCGGGTGGCATCGATTACGATGGTGGCGGAAACAATGATATCCTGGCTGTTACTTCACCTCTAGCGGATGCTCGAACCGGCAGTTACTTGCCCGGTGCCAATTTTGGTGATGGAACAATTTCAGTTAGCGGTGGAAACATTCGATTTGCCAATCTCGCACCAGTAGACATTACTGGTTTCGCAACCTTCACCGTACTGATGCCCGACAGCCATGATGTCATCGACATTGCTGCAGGCACCGCTTTTACCAATCCACTGCAGAATGCACTTGTTATTTCTGGAAGTTCCTTCGCCACTCCTTTTGAACCATTAGCAGTTTGGAATGTTACTAATCTCATCATTGATACCACAACCGTGGCAGGTACAGACACGATTACTCTTGCAGCAACAGGCGCAGCAGCGGCTCACAATGTAGCCAACCTGCAAATTATCACGGGTACGCTCGTTGATACCGTAAATGTGACTGGTACGGTAAATCTGGCAGGAAGCCTCACGATCGATGTCGGAACAGGCGACAATACGGTTACTTTCCAGGGTATCACCATTAATGCTCCGACGGGTATTGCTCAGTTGGGTGATGGCAACAACGTGCTGAACGGAATTACTACCACTCTGAATACAACCATCGGTAACATCAGTCTGGCTGCTCCTGTGCAAGGTACCGCCGCCAATGCTCAGACTCTGCTGGCCAACTCCAATTCAGGCAATATTGCATTGAACAGTGTTGGCAACACTGTCAGCCTTAATACGTTGACTTTGACAACGGTAACCGGGACAAATATTCTTTCGGGAATAGACGATCCTCCTGAAAAAGCCTATCGAGCAGGTACTCAAATTTTCAATGGTGAAACAACTGTCTCAGCCGGAACTGTAACATTTGATGGTACACCACACAATGGTCCCATCACATTCAATGGGACATTAACCGGTACATCTTCAGCAGTCATAGTCACCACCTCAGGTAACACCAATTTCATCCAGGCAGTCAGTGTCGGTTCCCTGGTGACCAATGGTGGTGGCAACACGCGCATCAACACTGCCACTGTCACCACGGTCAACGGACAGACCTACGATGACGCAGTTGTGCTGCTGGTCACCACTACTCTCACTTCGACCAATAATCAAACGATTCAGTTTAATAACACGGTAAATGGCTTATTTGGATTAACAGTCACCACCTCTGGTGACACCATTTTCAACCAGCCTGTAAGTGTTGGTTCATTACTGACCAATGGCGGAGGCAATACACGCATCAACACAGCAACCGTCACCACGGCCAATGCTCAGACCTACGATGATGCTGTTTTGTTGTTGGTTACTTCTACTCTCACCTCGACAAATAATCAAACTATTCGGTTCAATAACACAATAGATGGCCCTGGTGGATTAACAGTCGATACCACGGGTGATACCATCTTTGGTGATTTCATCTTGGTTGATAGTATTGGCAATGGAACAGCACTTGCTTTTTTGACGACAAATCCCGGTGGCACCACTGCAATCAATGGCGGCTTGGTGCGTACCACGGGGAATCAGTCTTATCAAGATCCAGTCACAGTCGGTTCGGTAGCCAGTTTCATCACTACAACTGGTGGCACCATTCGCTTCTTCAGCACCTTGAGCAGCCCACCCTGCACGAATGTTACCTTTGACGATCTTGGCAGTGGTGGAGATATTGTTTTTGATGACATAGTCAGTGGATTGGGGACATTGACTATCAACAATGCAGAGAATGTGACAATCAATGCTTCTATGACAGTTTCTGCACTGGTTCAGTTGACCGGAACAGGAACTACACAGTTTAATGGAGACACCACGGTAACAGCCAGTTGTCCCTTTGCAGGAGTCTATGAACTGGATGTTTCGAACGCCAATGTGGTTCTCAATGCAAATGTAACGGCCGATAGTCTGGATGCCCGGTTCATTCCCCTGGGGGTTGGCGTCAATCAAACGGCAGGCAACTTGTTAGTTGGAAACCTTAGGCTTGAAGGCACTGGCGCTTTCAACCTTTTACAGCCTGGCAATGATGTTGCATTCTTTCTGTCTGCCAATATCAATGGTCCATTGAATTTAGCTGATGCCAACGACCTGGTGATTCGCCCAGCAACTGACAGTATTCCAGCAGGATTGTTTACCAGTGACGACGCAGTGCTGTTGCGTGCAGGAAGAAACTTTACTGCAGACAATATTGCAGTTACTCTGATTGATGTGGGTGCTGGTGCTTTCCAGGCGATTCCAGGATTGGCATCCCCTTCTCTCACTGTATTCAATACCAACATCCGTGCAAGTTCTGCTATTCTTGGTTCATCAACATTCAATTCGGATAATATTCTTGATGATATCTTCCGAATCAGGCCTAGCACGTTTGTAGCCATCCAGGTGGAAGGCAACCAGCCTGAAACTCTTCCGTTAACAACGCCTGGAGACAAGATTCAGCCTCTGTTTGGGGATCACCCCGAAATTCCAGTAAGCGTGACAACTACACCTATCATTGGAACCAACAGTTTTGACGGCACCTATAAATTTGGTGATGGTTCTATTTTCCGCGATGTCAATTTCTTCAGTATGGAAGGGTTGGACCAGCTTAAGATTCAGGCTGTTGTTTTCCAAACTACTTACAATCAGTTTAGTATTACGTTAAACGTCACACAACCTTTTGCAAAGCTGGTAAATAATGTTGAGTTCCTTGCACCTGAAAATCTGTTTGTAGTATCCCCTCGGATTGTAAATCCACGTGCACCATTTGGAGCGCCACGAGTCACAGTGGGTGATATAGATGGAAATAACCAGCCTGATTTGATTATTGCGAATGGATCAAATGCGAGCCCAGTTGTAACAGTGGTTAAAGGTGAGAAACTGTTTGGAATTATTTCTGATCCTGATCCTACAAAAGTAACACGGCTCACCAAGAACGACATTCTTGCTCAGTTTTTTGCATTCGATCCTCGATCCCGATACGCAGGCGGGCTTTTTGTAGCTGCAGGCGATGTTCAGGGGGATGGACTGGATGGAAAGGATGAAATCATCATCGGCTCTGACATTGGCCCGCGAGCTACTGTCAAAGTTTTCTCATTCGATACGTTTTCCAAGAAAATGAATCTACCAGGTACTGATATCAGCACCCTTCTGCCTGCCTCGTTTGGAACCAAAGGGGCACGCGTAGCGGTAGGTAAGGTGACAGGCAGTGAAAATGCAGATATTGTGGTTGGCAGCGGGCCTGGTGTTACTAACCGCGTCGCGATCATTACTGGCGGCGATACCTTCGCGCTGCGCCGCACGTTCAGTCCGTACACTCCGTCCTTCCGCGGTGGCATCCAGGTGGCCGTGGGTAAATACGACAACGATGTGTATGATGACATCCTGACGGGGCCTGGTATTGGACGGTCCATTCTCAGCACTTCTGGTCCTCGGGTTTTTGTCTTCTCCGGCGCACTCATTAAGGACTCCGCACCAGAGACTCCCCCTGCTCCCGGAGTCAACAATCCTATGTACTTGTTCAATCAGACCGTATTCTTTACTCCGGAAAGCAGCGGTCTTCGTCCTAGAACCTGGCACCTGACTCAAGGCGTATCCAGTGTGGCGTTCTCCAGATTACCCTCCGAAGAGAATACAATCGTAGTGGGTTCTCCTCGAGGATTACGCACACAACTCCTCAGGTATACAAATAGTAATACAGCTCCTACCAATTATTTTGAATTCTTTAACGATACAGATCCCGGCCTCAATAGCACTGAGCAGGTACTTAGCGATCGATTATTCACTCGTTATCGCGATGGTGCTTCGATAGTATCCGCTCTGCTGACATGATTCACACGATATCAGTAATAACGCCTCGGGGTGATAATCTTGTCATCCCTGAAATTCGATGCTTGCGTTCGCTCTAGATTTCTCTCTAAAATAGAAAGATTCCTGTTGGAGCGGCCATTTATTATTTGTTGATATCTCCCAGGAAATCAGGGAGGACATATGCCTCGTTTCTCACAGCAGAATCACCCTTTGCAGGTCACCACACCCCTGGGCACAGACAAGCTACTGGCATTTGATCTCAGTGGATCCGAAGCCATTTCACAACTCTATCATTTTCGTCTTGAATGCTACGCGCATCTGGAAGATGCCATTGATTTTGACAAGTTGCTGGGCGAGAGCATCAGTGTCAGGCTCGAAGTGCCCGGTAAGAAGTATCGCTTCTTCAGTGGCATCTGCTCGCGTATCAGCCAGGGATCGAGTGACAGTGAATTTACACACTATTCCCTCGAGGTTGTACCAGCTTTATGGTTCCTGACCAAAAAACGACAGTCCCGCATTTTCCAGCATAAGAGTGTACCCGACATTCTCAAGGAAGTCTTGCAGGGATTTTCTTTTCAACTGAGCCTCCAGGGTACGTTTGAGCCTCGCGATTACTGTGTCCAATATCGCGAAACAGATTTTGCTTTTGCCAGTCGGCTCATGGAGGAAGAAGGCATCTTTTATTATTTCAAGCATGATGAGAGTGGCGCCAAGATGGTGTTGGGAAATTCACCATCCGCGCATGATCCAATCCCCCATAATGAAAAAGTCACTCTGGTAGATAGCGGGTTCGGCATCGACCAGAATCGTGAACACATTCTTGAATTAGCCAAAACTCAGGAGGTAATTTCGGGAAAAATAACGCTCTGGGATCATTGTTTCGAGTTGCCTCATAGAAATCTGGAGGCTACCAAAGCGAATCAGGCAACTATTACTGTCGGCGCAAAATCAATGAAACTGGTGCAGGCAAAAAGCACGAATCTCGAACAATATGATTATCCCGGTGCCTACGCTCAACGTTTCGATGGAATAAACAAAGGTGGTGGCGAGCAAGCCAGCGAACTGCAGAAAATATTTACAGATAATACACGAACTGTCGGAATTCGTTCCCAGCAGGAAATGGCCAGGGGCATCAGTCTGACGGGCGCCAGTACCTGTCGTCGTCTGGTACCCGGACACAAAGCAACTTTCGAGTCCATTCCTGATGCAAAAATTGGGAAGATCATGCAGGCTGATGGCCAATATGTGATAACGCAAATTTCACACCATTGCCGTTCGGATAACTATCGCAGTAATCAAGGAGATTCCCTGTATCGGAATTCGTTCCACTGCATTCCGCTTGCCTTACCGTTTCGTCCCCAGAGGGCAACACCCAAACCCGTTATTCCGGGTTCACAAACAGCGGTGGTGGTCGGGCCGCCTGGCCAGGAAATATTCACTGATAAGTACGGGCGGGTGAAGGTTCAGTTTCACTGGGATCGTCAGGGAACTAAAGATGCAGACAGTTCCTGCTGGGTGCGGGTTGCCACCTCCTGGGCTGGTAAAGGCTGGGGTATGCTCCATATTCCACGCATCGGGCAGGAAGTTGTGGTCGATTTCCTCGAAGGCGATCCCGATCAACCCATTATCGTTGGCAGTGTCTGGAATGCTGAGCAGATGCCTCATTACAAGCTGCCCGACGATCAGAATAAAAGTTATCTCAAGAGCAACACTACTCCAGGAGGAGACGGATTCAACGAAATTCGTTTCGATGACACGAAGGGCAAAGAACAGATTTTCTTACACGCTGCACGGAATTGTGACACGCGAGTGAAAAATGATGATTTTGAAACAGTGCTGGGCAACCAGCATCTGATCGTTGGTGATAATAAAAATGGCAAAAAGTATGATCGGATCGAGGAGATAAACCGCGATCAACACACCAAGATCGGCAGGCATCAGAACGAGAACATTGGTGGAAACTATTTGTTGACGGTCGGGTACAATGAAGCTGGTTCGGGCAACATGGATGTAAAAATCGAGAAAGACCACAAGATGGCGGTCGACGGTAACGATCACCTCGTAGTTAAAGAATCGAGTTTGGAGAAGATTGGTAAGGACAAAGTGATTAATGCTGCCAGCAGTATTCTCACCGATGCAGGATCGGGTATTCTGCTCAATGCTGCTCAGGAAATTTACATCAAAGCGGGCATGAATATCATTCTGGAGGCTGGCACGCAAATCAGCCTGAAAGTAGGTGGTAATTTTGTTGATGTCAGCGCCGCCGGAGTTGCCATCAACGGCACAATGGTGTTAATCAACAGCGGCGGGGCGGCTGCTTCTGGCACTCTCAAGAAAGGTCCGGACGCAGAAGAAGCAAAGAAAGCCGAACCAGTAGCACCCAAGTTGGCAGATGATTCGAAATCGGGTCAGAAATCCTGTGCAGGCTAACGTAGCAGAGGGTAATGTCATGCCACCGGCAGCACGCGTAGGCGATATGCATGTTTGTCCCATGGTTACCGGTGTGGTTCCGCATGTCGGTGGCCCTATCCTGCCGCCTGGCTGCCCAACAGTATTGATTGGCTTCATGCCTCCAGCACGTCAGGGTGATATGGCGACGTGTGTTGGGCCACCCGATGCAATTGCCATGGGTAGCCCGACCGTGTTAATAGGTAATATGATGGCTGCCAGACTGGGTGACCCCACGGTGCATGGTGGTTCGATTGTGGTCGGCTTTCCCCAAGTCATGATTGGATAATTGGAAGATTCTAAATGCCAACAAGCCGGGGTGATGAACCCCGGCTTGCTGCTTGAAAGTTCAGTACTTCTTAGAACCGGATGCGGAATTCCGCTCGCCACTGACTCTGTCCCAGGTACTGTTCTGACAAGGCGTGAGCATAGCCCAGACCGAAGTCGTAATTATCGCAGTAGACAAATCGCAAGCCAGGTCCGATGTTGCAATAGGTCTTTCCACCAGCGGGCGCCACTCCATCCACCAATCCGGTCGTGAAGCTCCAGCCGTTGAATTCGGCGGTACCGATGATCTGCCAGGGTCCACGTTCTGCGAACAGATGATTGATACTCCAGTGGTAATGTAATACTGCACCACTCCATGCTGGATCGCCACTGATGGGAATCCAGTAGGCAACCTGTTGCTGAAGGTAGGTTGCATCGAAGAGTTTCAGGCTAGCCAGAAAGGAGGGTTCCAGTGAAACGTGTCCTGTGCCCAGTCCGCTCGAAGAGGCTCCCGTTGGCAGAAACGTCTTGAACTGGAAGGTCAGTTGCAGTAATTCGCAATCGAGCAGCAATGATTTGGTACCCAGGTTCATATCGACGAAGCCTGCGTTGTGTCCTTCAGTATAGTCCAGTGAACGATATGGCATTTCGATAAAGAACGCTGCTTTGTCGCTCGCCACTTCCTGATACATGGTAACTTCAAAGGAATCGAGTGCATTGCTGGCAGGGCCGTTTTGCGACATGAAGTATGTGCCAATGCGGGAAGCACTCATGTTTTGAATCGTATCGAAGCGATAGCGGGTGTAAGTCTTGGGTCGAACCGTATCCTGGAAGAAAGCAGCGTTGGCAGTGTGCACCCATATTGGTTCATAACAGGGGTCAGGGCAGCACAGGCATTCAGCCAGGCCGCCAAAGAAGGTGTCGCAGAATCCGCTGCCACAATTGGCAGTGTATCGGCATTTACTGCCAGGCTTACACAGGCCACTCTGGCAGGTGTCGCCACACAGTGTGCCAGCAGATCCACAACTGGAACAACCAGTATGAACCATGGCTGATGGTCGCAGTGTTCCGCAGGAACTGCATTGTACCTGCAGGATGTCGCTGACAGGTGCTTCAGAGACGACGGTGCCCGTTAAGGCTGCCCGTGCATAATCAGGCAGGTTATCTCCTGATTGTGCAGACACCTTGCTTGATAAAGGCAAGCCGAGGCAGGCAACGGTGATGATGGCGAACAGTCGCATACCGTGGTTCTCCTTCGCTTCGCAGCCGGTACTCACATGAGTGTTGAATTCAGTGAGGTGGTTCGGCAATCAAATATCCATTGTTTCAAAACTTCTGTCTGTTGGTTCGTACAGCGATTCTTCACCGCTATTAGTTACCATTGACCAGTCGCAGGTTGATTTGCGCCAAGGCCTGGTTTGCTTCTTTGCCGACAGCAGTATCCGCCTGAATTCCCAACTGAGCCAGAACCGGAATGGCCTGCTCAGCACGAACTCCTGTGCGAACCATAGCCCTGATAGCAGCACAGCGAACGGTATCCTGGCTATCCTGCTCTGCGGTCTTGATCAATTGGCTGGCTAGTTCAGGCGTTGCCTTGTCAAATGTCGTCAGGCTCTCGATCGCCACGATGCGTTCATGAACCTGGCCCATGGAGATTTTCTGAATCGTGGCCTGCATTGGATCAGTCCTGGTCGTTGATGGTGCTGCCACAGATTGTGTCACCACTTGTACTGGCTGAACAACAGGCTTGGCAACCGGCTTTGTCTCAACCGCGGGCTTGTTAACTGCAGGTGTCTTGGCCACCGTTGCAGACTGGGTGACGGGAACTACGGTTGAAACTGGTTGAGCAGCTACTGTGACTTTTGGTTGCATTAGCTGAGGAGCTGCTTGCCTGGGTGTGGGAATTGGTGTAACCGTCTGTACTGAAACCGGTGTAGATTTCATGACAGGAGGCGGTTGTACAGCCGGTAGTGCTGGTGCGCTGGCTGGAACTTGAACAACTGGAGGAACTCTGGTCTCCGGGACAGTAACTACAGGTTGTGTAGAGGTCCCAGCTGATACAGCCAGCGGAAGTGGTGCTGCAGTACTGGTTGTCAATGGAGTTGCAGCGGGTTGTGGCACCACCCGAGGTGTTTCGCTGGCAACCACGGTTGACCTGGCTGGGTAGCTGGAAACCACCACTGGCTGATTACGCCCTGTCATCATTTCCCACAGATTCTTCGGCTTGGATGCTACCACTTCTGCCTGGCCGGGTAAACCGCCATGTACGATATATCCCTGGGTCTGCGGGGTTCCCGACGCACGATCAAAGAGGCGGGCCAGCGAGTTTCCACTCGATACCGGGATCGCGCGAGAGGCTGTAGCAGCCAGGACGCGGCGTCCTTCCCGAACGATGGCTTCCATCGGCTGTTTCTCAATAAAGGCGTAATAATCTTCGCCTTTTAAACGAGTGTCGTTGATCTGGCGTGGTGTATTGGAGCTGGCTTTGGATGCAGGTTGTCCAGCCTTTTCGGGATTGTCCTGTTTCTTGTTGTCGCCTGGTTTTTCGGGGTTTTCTATGTTCTGCTTGACAGGTGTAACATCTTCAAAGCAGCTCAGACACTTTTCCAGTGCGATGCGTGAAGCGGCGTGCACTCTCGCCGAGGTCTCTTTGGGGAAATTATCGCGATCACTGCAACTGAGAACGATAATCAGGGTTTCGATAGTTGTTTTGTTGCAGCAGCATCCGTTGGCCAGCGCGAGTGCAGCTTCGTAGCGAACGCATTCATTACGGTCAGATCGCAAGGCCGTAACGAGGGCTTTCCCAGCTTCCGGCCAGTAATGGCAATCGACCGTTCCCAGATAACGAACAGCAGCCCGTCGTTCCTTGGCAGCAGCTTCATCGGCCTGGATTTTGGCAGCGGCACCGACAGCGCCTTTATCTGCCAGTTGCTCTGCCGTGGGTGTTTGTGGACAGAATGATGGAATCAAGCCGCCCGTCATGGCGCCTAACGGAGCGCTGGCGTTGTTCAGCATCTGTCCGATCGGCATTTTGCAGATTTCACGACGGCAGGCCTCCTTCTGTTCCCAACTGCAACCAAGAAATGACCAGAGCGTTCGCTGGGGAGCTACAGGTCCAACTGCAGATGCTACCGCAGGCGCCTGGTTGATGGCTGCGGTCGTTGCACTCTGCTGTGCCTGAGCATGTGTTGATAACACAGAAGCTGTCACCAGACTTGCCCAACACCATACATGTCGCATTTGCATGACTGATGCCCCTTTGTCATCCAGCTAAACTGCCAATACCAGCAGTTGTGAATTGACCTGACCTTCGGCACACATGAGTACCATCGCCATCTACATCGTCTGCATGACAGGTAAGGCTTAAAGAATAGGTAAATTTTTATGATGGTGATAGTTTTGGCTATCTCAACAGCTTTCACTTTCAGGGGGATTCTTCAGATTGTTCTCGATGTTGCAAATTTGTTATGATGGGAGAAATCCTATAAACAACCACCACAATAAATCTGCTGATTTATTCAAGTTAAATGGAGATTATTCAGCGGGCCTCATCGTTCTAATGATAAAGTTACGGTTTTTTCCCCACCTTTTTCTACCGTTACCACTTCCCTGGCTTGAGCATTATCTTCGCGTTGGCAAACGAGGATATAACTTCCAGCATTGAGATCGGTGAAGGTAAAGTTTCCACTATCGTCTGTCTTGGTGGTCTTCACCGGCATCTTTTTGTCATCGAACAGCGCTACTGTAAGTCCTCGTTGCGGACGATCACCCTGAACCACGTTCCCCTTAATGGTCGCCAGTTTTTCTTTTGAAGAACTCATCGCAGGGTCTTCAATCAACACATCCATGATATGTGTGGAAGTCAGGCCAACTCCATTTTCCATGACAACGCCTAGCTTGGCTCGGCCTTTTTGATCAGGCAATGTCACGTTTGCCTGCCAGCTATTACTTTTATCAGATTCCGTGGCCGGGATCAGTTTCTCAGGTTCTTTAGGAGCAACATCTCCTAAGAAGAAAAATGCTTTGCTGATCCCTGTTGGACTTTCAGCAGTGGCAGTTGCCAATACCTTTTCGCCAAGCTGAAACTTCTGCTTACTTTCATTCAGGGATATCCTGATATTCTTGGGGCGTTCTTTACTGAAGACAACCGTCCATTTTGCTCTTTCACCTAGTGGCGAATCATCTTTTTTGACTAACTCCGCTTCAAATTTACGTTCTCCATTCAATCCTTCAGATACTATCTCCAGTGGCCAATCCTGGACGATCGGTTTAATGGAGAAAACTCCTTTATCAGAACTGCTGAACGCCAAGTCAATTTGTCGAGTGCTGGGATAAGATCTAAGAAGATTCATGCTTCCAATATTAGCACGATCGAAATAAACATTGATTTTGGCATCTTCCACTTCCAGATTATCCACCTCGATTCGAGCTTTATACTTATTTTCCGGATCTGGTTTCCAGTAGGTTGGGCCATTAAAACGAATCACATTTCGATCAGGCAGGCTTTTCAAGCCCGTGCCAGGCACCATATTGGTCACATAAACTTTTGCACGAGGTACGCCGTCTACTTTGATGGAAATGAAACCATCATCAACTGCATTTTTCTTAAACTTGAGTTGCTGGAGTGCAAGAACAGCATTTTCCTTGTCAGTTGCGTTAATGGAATCAAGCAGGCTCCCTGCGAACTCCTGGCCCGGCAGAAGATTACGCAAGGCAGAACAGTCGAGTTCCAACCTGCATTCAGGACCGCGAAAGTTGTTTTCGCGTTTAATGTCCACTTTTAAATTACCATTTTTGTCAAGTTCCGGCGTAAACTTGAGATATTCTTCAGGTTTCATGATTTTGAGCTTGACTGACTTGCGAAGGATCTCTTTATCTTTATCTTTTTTATCCAGAACGCTGAATATTAATTCGTTTCCATTTGGTACCTGAAGTGGTTTCTCCAGTTTGATCAGTATTTCCTGAATGTTCTTACTCATAAGAGTAATGTCATCCAGTTGTTTCAACAACACTTCACCATCATTGCTCCGGCAGAAGATCTTCAATGCCAGTTTTTCATCGATAATTTCATCATTTCTGAGGAAAAGGTATAGTGGTAATTCTGTGTTTGGTCTGAGTGGAAGTGTCTCAAAACGATCCTGTGCCCTGTTCGCGTTCGCTTCAGTGCCAATCAATAGAGTAATTCTCTCCTGAGCCCATGCTGCTGGAATCCACATAAACAAGAGCAGAGTTAAGGTGGCGTAAACTCTTGGATAATTCATTTGAGATAACCTTCCAGACAATCATTTAAGATATTTGTGAGTCATTATTTTGATCCAGTAAAGTACTGGTGTCAATTCTATTTCCACCGTGCCGATGAATTATTCTGCTGATCTTGGAGCCATTCTAAATAGGGCTTAGCGTTCTCTTTGTGTAATTGAAAAATGGCATCCTGTGTTTTAGGTTCAGGTAGAACCGCTTCCAGCCTGGCTGCCTTGAACCACTGCTTGTTTTCCCGCAGCTGTTTCAACTGTTCAGGTGCCTTCTGAATCCAGGCATGGCGAAGGGCGTTAGCACAGTTTTCCCAATCATCCATTGTTATTTGAGTATCATTTATTTGAATATCTTTGACGCCAGCAAGTTTTAAAAGCGCGATCGAGATGTCACGTCGCCTTGATGCATGTTGTAATTGCGAACTAACCGGGGATGCAGAGGTTGGGGGATTTCCAACACCAGTCGTGTCGCTGGCTTCGATTCCAGTTGTTCGTTCATGCAGAAGTTGATGTTTTTTGATCAGTCGAGGATAGACTTTCCTGCGATTTTCCGAGGAGAGCATTCCACCCTGAAGTACACATTCCAGCTTATTGCACGCTGTGGCATCGACTGGAAGATTGTCCAGGTTTTCGAGAATCTCACTCTCAAATCGCTGATTACTCTTCAGCAATTTCTGTCTCGCTGTTTCTACTGCGCGAGTTTGAACACCATTATCCTCATTGAACTGTCCCTGATCAATAATATCAGCCAGTTTGATCGATTCCGTTACCAGGTTATTCCAGTATTTAAACATCTCTTCATCGGGATGTGTAATCATCATCTCCGCTGTTAACTGTAAGATAGCCAGGCTTTTCCACCATGCGGTATATGCCTGATGTTCGAAGTCAACTGTCTTCAAAACCTCCCCATACTCTTGGACTAGTTTTTCGATATCAGTCTTCAAAGTTCTAAAATGTCTTGGATGATGGGCTTCCAGCAATTTGACGAATAGTTCAGAGTGTTTTTGCCTAACCTCTCGTAATCTCGACTCATCTCTTTTAAATCCCAGACCATTTGGCAGAAATACTGTGTTTAATTGCATAACAAGAAATTCAAGCTGCAGCCAGGCATGCAATGTTTCAATGAACAAGGCATTCATTTGTGGATGATCAAACTTCCACTTGCCCATCGGTTGCTGTTGTCTGATGAGATAATCAAGAATCTGCAATTCGATATAGTTGGTAGTTAAAGGTCGTTTGCCCCAATCATTAATAACTGCTTTCATGACCTGTTGTGTGAGTATACATTTTTCCAGAGTGGGATTATTGCTTTGACAGAGTTTCTTCCAACAGAGGTACAGCATGTCGCGGTGCCGACCTGGACGCTTGTTCTCAGTATCTTCCTTAACTGCTTTCAATACTACATCAGGGGGGAACGATGCAGCGGGCTTTTCAGATTTGCTGCCCGAATTGAAATTAGTGTTCAACGCTCCAAACAGTGTCTCATAAACGTTTTCCAAATCGTCAAATCGTTGTGGATCTTGCCGAGGGAAGAGTGCAGACAAGCTGTTGTTTTCAATCAAGGATCGCGATCCGAGTAACTCTTTTGCATTATCATCCATGTGTTTTTTCGGATCGATCTCTGCCTTGTTAAGTAATAGATCAATAGATCTTTTGATCGCATCATCTTTCAGCATTTCTGCTGTACAAATGAGCGAAGTGTTTTCGTAAAGGTGCAGAGTTTTCTCCAGTTTCCACATGTTCGTGAATTGCAATTCAGGTTCGGGATGTTCCAACCTGCTGTATTTGATTTCCGGTGATGTTGACAACAGATATTTCATATTCAGCTGTTGGTCACGCAGTTCCCAGTTTTTCAGAACTGGTCCAAAAACAGTATCAATGAACCGGTTCTCCGCTTCCAGTTGCTTTTTCACCAGATTTTCCTTCTCTTCCTTGCTTTCAGGTTTTGTTGCACTGGCGGGTGATGCCGCATCATTTTTTGATGCGACTGGCTTATCTGTTTCAACAAAAACCAGATCGAAGTCTCCAGTACCGTACAGTCTTGGATTCTGAGGTTGCCCTCGATTTTCCATTGACCACCGACTCACTCTGTTTCTGACAAATGAGGCAAGTTCCTTGGCGGTGACATACGTTGATTTATTTTTTTCTTGAGCTCCAAACCCGTTGGCTTCTCCCGATAAGCCTTTTTGCAGGTAGTAGCCAAACGCGCTTTTCCCCTGAGATGGCATCGTGTGGCTGATCTCGCCCTTCGAACATGAGGTCAAGACCAGCAACCGGTTTTTTTCGAAGGTCACGTGTTTATTCAGCCAGCTATCCAAAGCCTCGGCAACATCATTGATTAATGGGCCTCGGTACAGATCGGTCATCGGCGATGCGATATCAATCAGTAGCAGCACGTGTTCACTGCGTAATTCTTTAATTTTATCAAAGATATCTTCCATACTCAGCCAACTGCCAGGGTCATCCGGACGGGCGTCGGCAGGAAGCAGGTAAACCGTGTTACCTCGTCTAGCGCCCAGTCCTGCCAGATAAATGATCGTGGTAGTTTCCTTCTGATCGGACAATCCATTGAGAAATCCCAGAATTTGTTTCTTTTCCTGTATTGGATGAGGGTTCTGATATTTCTGCTTGACTGTTTCCTGGAGTGCCTTGTCGTCATAATAAAACCAGAAAGGCGATGGCCAGGGCTGCTGATATTCAAAGACCGGAATGCAGAATAACTTTGGTTTTTTCGCAGTTCCAAAGAGGAAATATGTTCCACCGATCAATGATCCAGTCAGAACTACCGCCAGTAATAAGAGAATCAGCCGGCTTTGCTTATCCAGTTTTTTATAACTGACGGTATCTGCCGTTCGCCATTGTCGCGAGAACCCGGATGAACCGGCAGCAGATGTGGGGGAATCAGACATGCAAGCCAAGCTCCTGTTCTGGCAAAGGAATCAGCACCTTAGCGGCTACCTTCCGCATTCTGGGGCGCTGGCAACTCGGGGCCTCTCCAATACGTAATATCCTTCGGGACAGTGATTCCGATGGTCGGTTCTTTTTTATCCTGCATCGCGGCACTGATATCCATCATTTCCAGATGGATTATTCTTGACTTTTCTTCAAGCAGACTTTCTAAAAGCGGAGAGAAATAAACCGTCGTCGCCTTGTCAAAATAATGGTGATCGACACGCTTTGCATCGATACCTGATATGACTTTGAAATAATACCGTTTCCCTTCATCATGCATTACTCGCAACACCAGACAATCTACTTTGGATGCGGAGCGAGTTTGACACTTATCGATGAGGTAGTGATGTTCCCTGGAAAGTAGCAGCTCAGGCTTGCCTTTTCTTAGTTCATAAGGTGAACGTGGATTCAGATCGCTTATCTTGAAACTTAACGGTTCACGGTTCTTCAGATTGTCATCGAAAACCCATGCATTGAGCTTCAATATTTTGTCTTCTTTCGGGCATTGATCAATATCCCAGGCAGGAGCTAGGTAATAGCCTTTGTTGGAAATATGCACTGTTCCCGCTGCTGCTTCTTCCTTGCCATTATTAATGGCTTTGACATCCCACCAGACAAAAAACGGCTTATGCTGCCTGAGTGCTCTGGAACCGTCAATTGGTTGATCGAAAGTTTTTTCCAAGGTAGTAGTCATACGTCTGCGAGTGTAGGAATTTGCTTCGTTTGTTTGGCTGATATCTGTTAACATCAGATGCCAAAGGGGATTCATCTCGTACTGATCCTTGTTGAATCTAGGTTGATCTTTCCAGTAATGCGCAAACAACTCGCGAGAATATTTTACTTTATTATTCTGATCATTCAGCAGTTTGATAAACAGGTGGTCGCCAGAAGAGAATGTAATAGCCTGCTCATGTCCGGTCCAAACGCTCGACTCATAATTGCCAGGCGATAATTCGTGGATCAAGTCATCAAACTTGCCAAGTCGTGGAGCAGAATAGGACTTTGGATTAAATGGCTTTCCATTACCACCATCGTTATTTTTTGTAAGCAGGATCTTGGGACAAAGCGTTTCATTGAGTGATTTGATTAAATTAGCCGGGTCTGACACAAGCACGATATCACCGGGATTCTTGAACTTCCTGATGCATTCAAACTGTTTCTCTGCGACTTTCCATTCACGTGATGTGGTCACGGCAGAAGCATCGTTGAAATACACAATACGTAGACAGACATTATGTTCTTTAAAAATACGCTTAATCTTTTCGCTGATTTTCTCTACAATTTTTTCCTCTTCTTCTGCATTCATTTTATCCGGAATTAGACCGCTGGAACTATCCGCACCGTCGGTGAGCACCAGCATAGTAACATCTTCGGTACCTTTCGCTGATTTTCTGATATCCTCTTCGAGACACGTCTCCATGGACTTGATGAGTGGAGTAAAACTGCGGGGCGGAAGATCAAGCAGGTAATCAATTAAATCCGAGATAGGAATATCGCTTTTTGATTTATATTCATTGTCATCCTGGCTCTTCTTTTCGTTAACTTCTCCCGAGAAATATCTTTTATCATCTTCTCGACGTTTAATGCTACCCCTGCAGAACAGCCAGCTTGGAATAGTTTGAGTAATCTCACCATACTTCTTTTCGTAATTCTCTCCATATTTATTTATGAAGTCAGTTTTTGTCCACGGAGCAGATCTACTATCACTAAAAATGCGTATCGAAATGTTGACCCCTTCGGGCAGGTTATTGAGCAGTGCAGCCAATCCATGCACAGCTTTGTTTTTCCGAGAATCAAATTGTCTCTCCGTAAGACCTGCCCTTTTAGCCTTTTCCTTGTCGTCGGGACTTAGATCCATGCTGCCTGAATAATCCATCACAATCGCTAAATGCCCGAGGCCTATTTTCAGATCCGTATCTGAGATTACACTGAACGACGCTCTCTGTTCCTTTGGCAACTCCGACACAATCAATTTCGGTTGACGATTCACCACAACCGTCAGATCACTCTTCTCTTGCCATCCTCGGAAGAACAGCCTAGGATTGAAGGTCAACGGCAACGTCTGCGTTTTGTCATCCAGGTTTATTGGATCGCCTTTTAATTTGAAATCAAGTTTTAGCTTATTCAAGTCAATGGCTCTTCGCTTAACGCCTCCCTCCAGGGAAATGGATGATTTAGCCGAATTCTTTTCATCTTTTATTGGTTCATCCACCCATAACGCAGCTTTCCCTTGAATTTTATCTGGCAACTCTTTTTTTACTTCGATAGACCGGTCCTGTGTCAGTTCACTAGTCCAGAGGATAGATTCTTCATGATTAGTAAAACTGAGCGACTTGCCTGAATTCTTCATCATCTCCTGGATTTCTTTTTCAGGATCGCGCTTAACGGGTGCATCATCAAGGCATATCTGAGCAATCGTCTGAAAATACGGTTTATTATCGTTGTACCAGTGATCGAGACAAATGCGGTAAGCCTGGGCGTGCAGCAGATCTGTCCACAACCGTTCCCTGTTTGCCAAGGCAGGTTCCTTCCAGTCCTGATCTAGAGGACGAAGCCTCAAGGTAAAGCGGCTGAAGTCTTCCAAATTTTCAGAGGTCGGTACAGATCCTGCAGAATTTACCTGCTTGCTGACAGCATCTTTATTTTCATTCTTGCTGAAAACTTTATCGCGTTGTTGCTGGAATTCACTAGCAAGGCTGCTGGCAAGTGCATCGGCTATCGATTCCCAGTTGCTAGTTTGCTGCAATTTTCTCAGCTCTGTATCCTTATCGCCTCCCAATCTTGCAAATTGCATCGAAAAACGCTGTTTCACGATTTCCTGAATGGAGTTTTTGCTTTCTCCTCCTTTATACGGTTCGTTATTAGCTTTATGCAATTTCTGGCTGATGTTCAATAATTCCTTTAACTCCGTATTTCGTAGATGAGTCCATTTTTTGGCATCATCATCAAGCGGCCAGGGAAAACTGAGCAGCAGTTCTCGCCGATACCTTCCTTTTTGTTGGAGATCCAGATCCTTGAAAGCCTTGGCAAAAAGCTCATATTGTTCTTTGAGTTGCTTCTCGATGGTTAAGACGTTTGCATCGAGCGATTTCCATTTTTCTTCTGTTGCATCGATACTCTTGATATCGTTCGGTTGTCGGTACAGGATTGTGTTGAGTTCGCTGTTCAAATTGTGAATCTGTTTCCAGAGATCTTTGATATTTTGCACTTCGTCTTTGTAACTGTTGGTGGAATCTGCCATCCACGCCATATGAAATTGTGTTAAACAGGTTGCTTCACTTACGGCACGATGGTAGACAGAGAGTGCTTTCTGGAGTCTGGGAAGTACTTTCAAAACCTTTTGATATGAATCCTTGGCATCTTTTAACTGTTGTTCGGCTTTTTCATAATCGTGGGTAAACAGAAGATCTTCGCCCTGTCTTCGCAGTTCATCAGCCTTCCGAACTTTCATGCTGATCAGCGGCCAGATGCGTTCCGAATATAAAAAGCCTGGAAATTCAGAAACGCCGAAGGTGGCACGTTCTGCCAGATATCTCGTCTCTACCGCGAGTGCCCGGAGAGATAATGATCGTTGTTTATCGTTTTCATTTTTGACCCCATGTTTATTCAGCATCCAGGCCAGATGTTCTTCCACAGTGGCAGGTGGCGCGCCGAGTTTTTCGACATTCTCCAGAATCGTATTGGCTGCGATCTTTCGACTTTCTGGCTTCTCATAGTAATTATTCCAGACCAAGCTGGTTTTTTCCACATTTTTTGGAATTCGCTCGCGGGCTTTTTCCATCGCAGTGATAAGGGTATTCAGTTCGTCACTGATAATCTGTACCGCTTTGGTATAACTTTCATCTTTGGCATCCTGGTTACTGAGGCGCAGGCATTGCTGCAACCGTTGAACCAGCGCACGGTATCGCTGCCAATGAACAGGGGTATAAACCTCTGGCCTGGGGCTCTGTCTGGGGCTCTTCTTAACCAAGTCTTGTTCTTTCTGGTGATAATGCTCCAGCTGCTCCAGCACTTTCACTTTCCAGTCGATTGGAGAAGAATCCTCGTTTGGTTTGCCTTCTGCTTTTGTGGTGTTCTCTCCGTGTTCAACCAGAACTACTTTGCTGCTATCCACACCGTTACCGGACAACATGATGGGGGTTTGCCCATTCACAAATCGTTTACTGGTCCAGTCAGAGGTCTGCTTTTTCACGTCTTCAAAAAAACCGGCAAGAGTTAGACTGGGTTCTTGATTGGAGTTCCTGGTATTTCCCTGTAGTGCTTCCAGAACTTGTGCCAGGAACACACTGCTGCCAAATTCATCACTGTTCCAGGCGGTTTCCCCCGGACTGCTGCTGCAGATGATGGCACAATGAGGAATCTTTTCGATTCTCTCCTTCATATTTTTATTTTGTAACGCACGTACGAAACCATTATGCATCATTCCGGTTTCAGGATGAAAATCTATTCTTGCTGCATCAAACAGCAGAATGATGGGGTCTTTCTCTTTTCTTTGGTTAGCAACTTTCTCAAGTCGGTTTAGAATCTCATTAACAGGAATTTTGTCATCTGCGCCAAAGAGCATGGGTTCACTGTTTTCTGTCAGCCCCAGCATGCCAAAGTAAACGATTACCACTCCCGGGGTTACTTCAATTTGGTCGAAAACATCGCGTAATGTATTGTTGTTGAGCGAGTAGGGTTTGCCGGATTTGCCGTCTAGTTTTACTTCCAGATTTTTTCGGCCCCACCATTTAGCCAGGAAAGAACTCGACTTCTGCTCTTGTTCGGCATTTTGTGAGTTAATCCAGTTTGCCAGTTTCAAACCACCCAGCCAGCCATGCAGATCTAGAGGCGTTTCCAGATTCCTGGCTACCTCCGCAGGATTAACACCCACTAGAATGATGGTTGCAGCATCCTGTCTTCCAAGTTTGAGTATCAGAACAACAATGACTGCCACACACATGAAGATTCCGAGCAACAGCGATAACTGTGTCGTGCGTCGCATCCACCAGGAGGTAGAAGGGCCTTGCGAAGCGGGTTTCCAGCCATATTTTGGCTGGCGTGCAGGCTTCTTACCACCTCTCCATCCCATCGGCTGATTTTTATCATCAGGCATGGCGTTCCGTCCAGAATGCTTGAATATGAATGAGTAACAACCAGGCTAGCACGATGTGATGTTTTCACATTTCGGGCTAACGGCATATCAAATCTTAACAGTAATCATCATCGCATCTCTGCTGAGAATTGCAAGAAGGTACTCAATCAGAATCCTTATATGGAAACCAGAGATTCCTGCATGATGTTGCGGTTCGCTAAATGGGCAATACCTTTCAATCGTTGCACTTCTTCCCATCCCAGCCGAATGATCGGGAATACCGTTTTGTTATGCCAGAGCGGTTCATCGAGGTTGACCCACTTCCTGCAGGCTTCACCATCCGGCGTTCCGGGAATGGGTGAGAACTCTGCTAACATGGACCGGATGCCAGTGTCACGTGCAAAATGAATCGATGCTTCCACATCCTGCAGTTCCGATTGAGGGTGCCCCAAAATCAGATACGCGGTGATATTCTGTCGTTTCGCTCCAGCAGAAACCAATCGTTCCACCGCACGCACCAGTTCATGCGAGTACACCTTGCGATCCGTATGCCTATGCCATTCATATGCACTGCTTTCAAAGCCGAGATGAAATGTCTTGAACCCGGCTTCGATCAGCAAATCTGCCAGCTCTTCCGTGATGAACCGAGCATTCAGCGCGTTGGGGGTGTGAAAGTTCACCCGATATCCACGCTGCAGCACTTCCTTTAGAAACCGAATCAGTATCCGCTCAGGTTGATAGAGCAGGGCATCGTCATAGAAAGCTACATCCGTAACACCTCGCTGCAGTAACCAATCCAACTCCATCAGGGACTTTTCCTGCGAATGACGATAGAAACGGGGATCGACGAGAGGAACAGAACAATAACTGCAACGAAATGGACAGCCTTGCGAAAGTTTGAGCACGCCGGTTTTCTGCGTTGGATACCCTTCCCAGAAAGGCAATGCCTGTATCTGCGGCTCCACTTCAAGAAACTGCCAAAGAGGTTGCAGTTCGCTTCCTTTAACAACTAAATCAACACCCAGAGATTGAGCATGTGCAGAACAGAGCGTGGCATAGACTCCGCCGAGTATGGTTTTCGCAGAAGGGCAGTATTGTTTGAGATCCTTTAGAACTTCACGTACACCTGGATACCAGTAGGTCATTACCGTTTGAATCAGTACTGCATCAAACGGTCCTTCCCGCTGCAGATATTCCCGAAACAGCGAGCGAGGCAAACCAAAACGGTGATAGTGCCTGGGAATGGATGCAAACTGCTCAGGCTTCTCAATCTTTTCTGATAGAAAGGTGCCTCGATTCCATGCATCACGCCTTGGTTCTGCAGCCAAGGAAAGTGGATGTTCACGATCCAGGTAGTCGAACAGTTTCAACTCCGCAGCATGACGAATCGCCCCGGCAACCTTCAACAAGCCGTAAGGCTTCAGCCAGTAATCGTAGGCTGCGAAATCATAGATCGGAGGATTCACGAGCAGAACACGCATGAGGCACTGCTCAGTTCAACTCGAGAGAAGGACAATACGCCTGAAGGGATTCGAACCCCTGACCGGCGGATTAGAAATCCGCTGCTCTATCCAGCTGAGCTACAGGCGCAAAAGGAGCATTTACAGTATAGAAGATTACCCACCAGTTTGTCGGGTTCGGTAATACTCCATCTATCTGAAGAAGGCTTCAATTATTAAAACGCACATTGCAAAAAGTTGCAACAAAATAGGTGGATACAGCGCACAAGGTAGCGATTGTAACGTCTAATGGGATTAGGAGATGGCCAGCCAACATTCGAGGTGTAACATGTTTCAGCATCGCGTTAACTGTAAGTATTTGGTCATCATGGCTTTGTGGCTGGCAATTCCCGAAGATGCTACCGCTCAACCCATGCGGCAATTGCCTGGCGTGCGGCCATTCCTGGCAGGTCAACTGCCTCAACAGGGTCAGCCTAACAGTCGTACGCGGCCTGCGCCTAACTCGGTTGGGCTCGAATCGACCGATTTCTACCCCAAGAATGGCTACCCCAAACAACTGGGTGATGCCATCGAACTTGGTGCAGCCATGGCAGGTGGAGCGGGTGGCGCTGCTGGTGGAGTGGCAGGCAACAATGGCAACACCGGCGTGCAGGCGGCAGGCAGCATGGGCTTTCAGGGAAATACTGGAAATCAGATTGGGCAGAATACCGGCGGCACCATTCTTGGCGGCTTGTTTGGTGGTGGTGGCGGAGTAGGTGGTGGGACAGGCTTCCGCACTGGTAATCAGAACAGCGGATCAGCCAGCGGTTTTGGATTCACCGGTGGTGGATTCACAGGAGCAGTACCGAAAGGCTTTGGCTTTGGTGGCTCCCCACAAACTCCAGACTGGAAGATGCCGCTGCATGGCGTGGTACGTTAAACCTATTCGACATACAAAAACCGATTGGTGCTCATCAGCACCTGGCAATATGCTGCCCATGCTTTCTTTGCTGAATCGTTTGTCTGCTTTTTGAGCAACTGTATCCATTGCGAGTTGCCTGGCTTGGCGAACCAGGCAGACTGTTCAGCTATCCAGCGTTCTCCTTGTTCTATTTCACCCGCTGAAGCACTTTGAGCAAACAGCAGTTCAAAGGCTCGTGCAATTCGACTTTTATCGTCTGGTAATTCCTTAAGCAGTCGGTCTGCGAGCTGTTCCGCCTGCTGCTGAATCATGGAATCGTTCAGGAAGAACAAGGCTTGCGTTGGAACAGTTGAGCACCGGCGTGCATCGCAGTTCGGTGTCATCATGGGGAAATCAAACGTATCGAGCATGCTGTAAGGCAGCCGCCTGCGTGCCTGCAAATAGATACTTCGGCGTTTATCCTGTTGGCCTACGGCTTTCAATGAACCCGTAAACAAACCATCCGAGCCGACCATGCGTTCGCCCAGCACCGCCTTGCCGTTGTAATCTTCGGTCACCGGCACCGATGGGCCATAGATATCCGTGTTCAATTGTCCGCTGGCACTCAGCAAAGCATCACGCACAGCTTCCGCTTCCAGCCTGCGTACACTCATGCGAGCAAGCAGACGATTATCGGGATCCAGTTTTTCCAGTTCAGGCAACCGTTTAGATTGCTGTCGATAAGTCGTAGAAAGCACAATCATTTCATGCAGCCGTTTCAGCTTCCAACCATGTTCCATGAAATCGTTGGCTAACCAATCAAGCAATTCGGGATGGCTGGGTTTCTCACCCAAAACGCCAAAATCGCCTGGGGTGTTGACCAGACCTGTCCCGAAATGATGTAGCCAGACACGATTGACAATGACACGGGCAACAAGGGGATGTGTTCCATCGGTCAGTTGTTTAGCCAGCGTCAGCCTGCGACCTGTTGTCAGTTTGGATTTGTCTTTGATGGGCAGGTCGGAATTGGTTCGATGCAAAGCCAGGATTGTCAGATCGCCTGGAGTCACTTCGCCGCGAGGCTGGGCATGATCACCTCGATGGAACAGCACACTTTTGGGCTGATGAGACGCAGGCTCCACCAGGCAATGGATGCCATCACGCGGTGGTTTGGTCGCTCGGAACTTCGTCACCTCTTCCTGTCTGGCGACAAACTTCTTGTGCGAAGGCGGATCGTACTCTACAAAGAAACCTTTGATAAAACTCAACTCTTTCACGTTGGGATATTTCTTGAGCAGTGCTATCTGCTCAGCAGAGCGCTTGTCTGCCGGTGTTTCAATAGCTGCCTTGGCAGGAGGCCGATCTGCTTCAGGCAACTTCTTGAGCTCGCGATCAAAAATCTCCTGAGCCAGTTTCACCTTGTCGTCATCAATGGCTTTGTCTTTCTTTTTGGCCTCAGCCTCTATCTCATCAGCTTTCTTCTTGGCCTGTTCATCGGTTGCATCGACCACCCGGCTATTGGGCTGTTGCCATTTCTGCCAATCGAGGGCCGGATCGAACACAGCCCGAAAGCGATAATAATCTTTGTGCGAAATAGGATCGTACCGATGATCGTGACACTGAGCACAACCTACCGTTAACCCAAACAGTGAACTGCTGACAATCTTGATCGTTTCTGCAATAGCCTGGTTACGTTCAGCAGGCGAATTGTCCATTTGCGTGGCATCAGGCCCCATGCGAAGGAACCCGGTTGCAATCAGCTTTTCCTGAACATTTGCGTCGCTGAGTTTGAACGGTCGTGCCACCATCTCGTCGCCTGCAAGCTGTTCCTGAATAAAGAGATCGAACGGTTTGTCGTCATGGAAACTTTTGATGACATAATCTCGATACTTCCAGGCATAAGGCCTGACGCCTTCGTTGCCTGGCGTGCCTTCGCTTTCACTGTAGCCAGCGACATCAAGCCAATGTCTGCCCCAGCGCTCGCCATAATGAGGGGACTGCAACAGCCGATGCACCACCTTGTCATAAGCCTGGGGCGATGCATCATCGAGAAATGTTCTGATCTCTTCAAGCGAAGGAGGCAAACCAATCAGATCGAATGACACCCGTCTCAGCCAGGTTCTGCGATCTGCTTCGGGCGAAAAAGGAATCGACTGTGTATTCAGTCTGTTCGCGATGAATGCATCAATATGCGTGCGTGCCTGATACCGTGCAGGCACCATGGGTACTGCAGGTTTCTTGATCGGCTGAAATGCCCAGTGCTGGCGATCCTCTTCGGTGATTTGCAGAGCAGCGGGGTCAGCAGGTTCAGGGCGAAGGGTTTTACCTCCCTGCTCGATCCACTTCCTGATAATGGCTTTCTGTGCCGCATTCAGTTTCTTGAGCCCTTCCGGCATCTCGTCCGATTCGATACGTTGCCAAAGTAAACTCTGATCAGCTTTCCCGGGTTGTAATGCAGCTCCCGACTTGCCACCTTTCTTGATGTATGAAGGCAAACGCAGATCAAGCTTCCCTTTGGGTTTCTCTTCCTCGCCATGACACAGGTAGCAATGTGCCTTCAGGATGGGCCGAACGTGCTGTTCAAAGGTAATGTCTTCGGCGCAACATGGAATCGCGCACAACAAAACGTTGAGCGATAGCAGGATCAAAAAACCAGGCAGGCGAACCATACAGGCAGCTGGTGGGTCAAGTTGTCGATGTCTACCCGTAAGTATCGGCCGAAGGCTCTGGCCGTGTTACCATCGGGTGGGATAGTCCAAGTGTAGCGTGAAGAAAAACAGACCGCAAGCATCGAGTGGGTGGATTGTATCGTTCAGAAAATGCCGTAATTCGCACGGGTTACTGCAAGTATGGTGACGGGAAGTAGCCTGAAAGGACGAGAAACCTGAGCATACCATTGCCGATAGTGATGGTATGACTAGAAAAATAGTCCGAGAAAGAAGCCCTCTTAGCTCAGTTGGTAGAGCAGCTGACTCTTAATCAGCGGGTCGTAGGTTCGAGCCCTACAGGGGGCACTGTTCATGAAGCCTCATTGCAAGTGCAATGAGGCTTTGTTGTTGATATTGTTGCTCACTTATAATACCCGCATGTCCAACCTCGGTCACGCTATCGTCTTCTTCCTTCGCACCGCGTGGCATATCCCTGGGGTGTTGCTAAAACCAGGCTGGTGGGTGCCTCATTGGGCCAGTGCCCTGTTGGGAGTATTGCCTTTAGCAGCAGCGGCTGGGCTTGCCATGGGTGTCATTGCCTGGTTGCAACTGCGTGGACTGTTGGCGCCCTATGGCAGTGTGGAAGCGTTGCCTCGCGTGTTGCTGCTGACCGTCGTTTGGGAGTTTGGACCGATAGCGGTGGCGTTTGTCGCAGCAGGCCGACTCGGTGCCGGGTTGGCTGCAGAGTTGGCCGCACTCAAGGAAAGTGAACAGATCGATGCTGCCCAGGTGCTGGGCATTCGCATCATCCCCAGGTTGGTTGCCCCGCGTGTGCTCGGTTGCATTCTCGCCATGCCTATCCTGACGGTGTTTGTCGATTACCTGGCATTGGCATCGAGTTTCACCGCGGAAGCGCTGGCAGGAACGATGACCTGGATGGAGTTCGCCCGGGCCAGCCTGATGTATCTGAACCTGCTCGACAGTATTCTTTCAGTTCTCAAGACCTGCGTGTTCGGCTACCTGATCGCATGTGCCGGGTGTTATGCAGGCCTACGAGCCAGCGGCGGTGCAGTGGCAGTAGGCCGGGCAGCGACGCAAGGCGTGGTGCGGGCCACGCTGCTGATCCTGCTGGCGGATGTCCTCCTCGTTAAGGTGATTCAGTTGATAGTTGGTTGATGTTTTGAGTGTAGTCATCATGCTCCGTGTGATGACGGGATGTGCAATTGCGAGCGTGCAAAACTTGATACCCCAACCAATTCCCTTCGCAGCGACTTCATTTATCGTTATGCTCTTTTGCCGCCGCGTCTTCACGGCGGAGCGTGAGGACAACAAACCAGAATGGTGATGTGCGTACCTCTCCCACACTCCCCTTGGAAAGGGAAGGAAAAAAGCAACTCTACGCATGTAAACACCCCGGCGACACTGCTCAGTGTCACCCGGATGTCACACTTTACTGGTAGGTGCCGGTGAGGCTTCTGTCTCAGAGCGGCCACCTGCAGCGCGCTGTGTGCGCGCCATGATTTCAGCCAGTTGCTTCATGATTTCCTTGCGGGCATTATCGTAAACTTTGGTGTCGGCACGCTGAGCCGGGGTCTCATCGGAGAAATCCATCTCGTCCGAATCACCTTCATCTTCTGATGACGATTCTGCAACGGGTTGGCATGCTTTGATGCTATCGTTGTACTTCTGCTCTTCCTTGAAAAGTGCAAGTATCTCTGGGCTGGGCAGGTAGTACCAGTTAAGGCCATGTCGGCCACTGGGCAGCTTAGCGGTGGCCATCATGCGGGTGAAGGCTCGTTTGGAGTAGCCACGTTTGAGAATTTCAGCTTCGAGCACTTTCTTGCGGATGGGTTTGCCCTTCATGATGTTAACGACATGAACCATCAATTCGTCGCTGAGCATGTCCACTTCGGAATCGGGTTGCCAGGTTTGCGTCTGTCTGGCTGGTCGCACGTGTTGGTGTGGCGCCAAGTCGCGCAAGTAGAGTCTGCCGTTCGGATGAAACTCGGCACGGTACTGTGTGCCGATGATACCGTACTGGTTTTTGACGTTGGTGAGCACGCGGAACGATGGGTTGGTGGGGTGATAATGGAGCGTATGGATGATGCGGGCACATTGCGAGCCGGTGCGGGCGAAGGCTCCGTATTGGCGATTTTCGTGCATGCCTTGCGAACGTGGTGCGAGGATGATGCAGTTGGTTTCTTTCGCGAGTTCGCGGAGCTTCGTCCAGAAGTGGAGCAAGGCTGCTTCGGGAGCGTTCGCGGCATCGTCGAGCAGTTCTTCCACTTCATCGACTACGAGCAGCAGAGGCTTGTGTTCGCGGACGTTCTGTTCGATGAACTGAAGCAGGTGTTCTGGTGTTTGTGAGTCTTCAGTATTCGAGTAGATGACTTCGCGAAGGTGCGAGTAGATGGGTTCCTGGGGATGCAGATGGATCGCCCGCAGTTCACGCTGCTGCGGCGAACTGATGAAGAGGGAGATGCACTGATTGTCATCTTTGGTCGGCGTGTAGGTGTAAGCAGCGGCGAAAACGCAGGCGAACCGCGATTTGCCCACGCCTGGAACGCCATCGACAAGTACGAGTTCGCCTGGAGGCAACACGTCGGGGTTAGCCTTGGGTGGCGCAGGGACAGGGTTAGGCGGCGAAATCGGAAGCAGCTCAGCCATGATGGCACCTCGGGTTGAAGGGTTGGCTGTTGATGAACTGTGGATGTGCAAAAGCGTCGCAATCTTACAGGGTCGAACCGAATACAGTTACGACCCTGCCACGGATTACCAACAGGGTTGATCAACCTGCGGTGTACCGGATTTTGTGTTTCGGTGTCAAAGAGAAAAAGTTACGTGAGACTATCTGAGACAGTTGAGGGTGGGTGTCAGCGGGCAGTTTTTAGCAATAAATCTGGTCATTAATCAGCAGATTTGAGTGACAACTCATCGGACGATTCAGGCTGGGAATTTGGCTTGATATTAGTTTTTCTAAGCTGAACGTACATGGCCCCTGAAATAATCGTTAACAGAACTGCTATGCCAACATATGCGATACGGATTTTGGAAGTTGATTTTGGATCTTTTTCATGATCAGCCAGCATTTTTTTGAGATGATTGGTTAGCTTCGTGAAGTACTCTTTCAACCATTCGTCATCTATAGAGTTGCTCAGTTTTTCAGTGATTTGAAGTTGTTCCTGATCGAGTCTTCTTAATTCAGGCAGGAAATACTGGTGATACCAGTCATCTTCTTTATCCGTGGGACGTTTGAGTTGCTTCAATTCATCGATAGTGCGCTTAATCTCCATCTTAAGTTCACGTAATTCGGGTTCTATTTTTTGATAGGAATGAAAGTCAGTAATCTGGCGGGTTACGTCATTAATACTCTTTTTATTCTTGAGGAATTGTTTATGAAGCGAGATATAGTTGTTTTCAACGGTGCAACCCGAAAGAAGCATCAAGATGATGAACAACGAATACGCCCTACAGCATCTTCGCATCACACATCTCACTTTGTGAAGTCAGGGAAATTTCAACTCAATCCTACATGAAACAGAGTTGTTTTGCCAATAAAAACTGATTGCTTCCCACTGAACACAGCTAGACGCAGCCTACGGATTTTGAGCTATCAGCTGGGATAAGGTGCGTGACTCTGAATACAGAGACACACACCCTACGGATACTGATACTGCGTTTGATCTCAGGAGCGGCGCAGCGTTAGCTCGCCGGTGAGACCACGCAACAATTGCACGTCCAACCGGCGGGCTAACGCCGCGCCGCTCTTTGGGAATTAGTCAACTCGCACTTAATTGTGGATCATTGAACCCACTGCTTCGCAGAGTGCTTTGGCACCGATGCCATTGGGTGCTTCTGCAATCACTCGCACGATGGGTTCGGTGTTGCTGGGGCGGACGTGGACCCAGCGGTCGGGCCAATCGAGGCGCAGTCCGTCTTCTCGATTAGCGATGGCTTCGGGGTGTTGCTTGACCATCAAATCATACAGTGCAGGCAGGCGGTCGGGGCTCAGGGTGTACTTATCTTTCTGGATGGCATACTTCGGCAAAGAATCGACGATCGCACTCAGCGGTTTGTTTTCCTCGGCAAGCAGGCTCAGTACCAGAGCCATGCCGATGTAGGGATCACGGACCCAGCCGACGCGGGGGTCAATCACTCCGCCGTTGCCTTCGCCGCCTATGAGGGCGTGCACTTCGCGCATGCGGGCGACGACGTTGGCTTCACCCACCGCGCTGCGGAAGAATTTGCAGCCATGCTTGTTGGCGATGTCTTCATTGATGCGTGAGGTAGACATGTTGACCACGACCGGGCCTTTACGTTGACGCAGCACATATTCCAGGCTTAATGCGAGTGTCAGTTCTTCGCCGATGTATCGCCCATGTTCGTCGATCAAAGCCAGGCGGTCAGCATCGGGGTCGAGGGCGAAGCCAACAGCACAGCGTTTTTCTGCCACCAGATGCGCGATGGTTTTCAGATTCTCTTCGGTTGGTTCCGGGGTGTGAGGAAAGGTATCGCTGGGATGCAGGCCGATGCCTTCGACCATGCAACTGAGGTTCATCTGCAGAAACAGTTGAGCGAGCGGGCCTCCTGCTCCGCCGTTGGCATCGACAAAGACGCGGAAGCCTTTGCGTCGCAATGCCTCCACGTTGGCTACGGTGGAAGCCAGGCGGGCATGAATCTGGATGGCGGATGAGGTTTCATTAGCTGGTGGAGCCTGCTGCCAATCGGTGGAAGCATATTGGCTGGTGCGAACCGCTGCTTTTCGCTGATAGAGGTCGACGATCCTGGCGCCTTCTGTCGGGGCCAGCACCGCGCCATCGCTGCCGAAAAGTTTCAGGCCATTCCACGGTGCAGGATTATGGCTGGCAGAAATCTGGATGCCTCCCGCCAGTTTCATCTCGCGGATGATGACACCGACGGTGGGGGTTGGGACGATGCCCAGGTCAAGCACCTTGCAGCCTGCACTGAGTAAGCCGGCAGCAGCAGCAGCGCCGAGCATGGTGCCACTGGGCCGATTATCGCGGCTGAGGGCCACGGTTTTGTCCGAACCGAGCCAGGTGCCGAGAGATTCAGCGAAAGCGAGCGCCACCGCAGGCGTCAGGCTTTCACCCACGATGCCACGAATGCCGGAAACGGAGACGATGAGTGAGGACATGGAGCTATCTTATGACGGGTAACATTGTTCAGCATGTGGAATGGAAAACTCTGGATGTAAGCCAAATGTAATTGACGGCACTTTGCAATGAATCAAAATGGAAGTTAGGTAATACGGCTAAAGTTCTGTGTAATGAATGTTTGGTGGATTGGAACCGTCAAATGCGCGTTGGATACGATTCGACTACTGAACGTGAATTGTTCATCCTTGAGATTCCGGATGCCATGAAGCTTCCGGAAATTTGCCTTTCCACACCACGTTTTGTTTGTCTTTTGCTTTGGAACGCCGAGAAGACATCTGACAAGATGTTGATAGACGTGGCAAACTGGTTGCTCAACTATGGGGCGGCCTACTTATGCTGTTGGGGAAATGACTGTGAGAGGGTTCACGATACTATCGACATGGTTGATATCAGTCGAAATCCGAGTTGTGATCAGGTTGTTATGACCACGTGGCACAGAAATGAACTTCTCGACGATGCCATCTATTTTGCATTGGATATCGCTTGGCCGGACAAGGGATATTCTGACGGTTGTGGTTCAGTACTCGCTGTGTGCATCGACAACGCTGAGATTGCTGAGAAGGTGCGTGCGGCATTCGTGGATCCGCACAGTTTTCGAGGTCGTATGTGTCCGTAAATGCGGCACGCTTTACGTTATGATTTCCGAAGCCGAAGTTTGTTTATTACAACCACATGATGCTCTTGGACAATGCCATAGTTGACAATCAACATGCGAGTGAAACCGACGCATCTTGTCACTCTCAGAAATGGCAGGTCATCAATTGGTTCGCCGAATCTCCTTGGTCTTCGCGCGAGATTTTTCTCTAACTGGAGTAAGTCTTGTTCGAACTTCTCGAGTCGAGTAGCGTCTTCTTTCAAGAATTCATAAGTTTTTCTGATCCATGACTTAACTGCGCTCCAGTCAACTCGATATGGGTTGTCCAAGGCAAGCCTTTCCATTAGTGCGCAATCAGATTCTTCTCGATCTTCTCAAGACGCCCGAGTAGTTTTTGGAGTTCCTTGCGGACATCTGCGAGTTCCTGCGATGTATGCCCTGCCTTCCCAGGTCTCTTTTTGATTTCGGAGAGCACCTTTTGAAGGCTAACAGGCTTAGTAGCGCGTGCTATCATCTCCACATCCGTGGGCATACGATAGTCCGGCCCGAAGAGCTTCTTCAGATCGCTCATCGTATACCGTTTCTTGCGTTGCACTGCTTTGGCCATCTATTTTATCCCTCGAATGGTCTGCGGCTCGGCGGGAGCCTCGCCTTCCCAGACATCCTCTGCCGTCATTATTGTAACCTCGTCGATGGCTACAAAACAAGCGCACCTACCCCAACACCCCTTCTTCACTCTCTTTAATCAGTTGATCAACCACATCTTTCAGGCTGCCGGTTTTGTGGAACGTTGCTAACTGGCGGTCGGCGCTGGAGCCGTTTTCTAGGATGTCGAAGGCGTATTCCACTTCCTTGCGAGAGCCGAGGTCGTCGAGCACATCATTGAGGAACCAGGTTAGGAACTCGCGGATGAGATGGCTGGCAGGTTTTTCGGTCTGCTTGCCCAGATCGAGCAGGCTGCCATCGAGGCCATAGCGGACGGCACGCCATTTGTTCTCTTCAATCAATGCCATCGGGTAATGTCGGAAAGTCAGGTTGTCGCGGCGGAGTTTCCACAGCTTGGCAATCAGAGCCTGGAAGATGGCAGCGACGCAGACTGCTTCGTCCACTCGCGTGCAGACATCGCAGAGGCGGAATTCGAGCGTGGGGTAGCTGTGATTGGGACGCACATCCCACCAGAGCTTCGAGCCATTGGGAATGCAGTTGGTCTTCACCAGCACGTCTACGAACTGAGTGAACTGTGCATAGGAATCGAAGGTTGGCGGGATGCCGGAGCGGGGGAAGTGGCGGAAGATGATGCTGCGGTAGCTTTTCAGGCCGGTCTCGCGGCCCATCCAGAATGGCGAACTGGTGGAGAGGGCCAGCACGTGGGGCAGGAAGTAGCGAGACACCTTCATGGCGTCGAGCATGAATTCCTTGTCTTCGATGCCGATGTGGACATGGGTGCCGAAGATGAGGAGCTGGTGGGCGAGGTCGCGCATGTCTTTCCACACGCCGAGGTAGCGCTCGAACGGGGTGATTTCCTGCTCAATCCAACTGGAGAACGGATGTGTACCCGCTGCTGCAATCTTGAGACCGTGCTTTCCAGCGAGTTCCATCACGCCTTTGCGAAGGCGGATGATTTCCGAACGTGCTTCGGCGGGAGTCCGGCAGATTTCCGTGCCCACTTCGATCATGCTCTGATGCAGTTCGGCTTTGACTGCTTCGCGCATCACCAGCTTGCCTTCGTCGAGTATCTGGGTGATGTAGCTTTTCAGTTCCCGTGTTGCAGGGTCAATGATCTGGTACTCTTCCTCGATGCCTATGGTCAGCGAAGGGGGCTTCATGAGGGGTCCTTAGTGGGCAAGTGATAGAGCAATTTTGTCATGTTCTGGGTAAATGGCAATAATGATTCAGGTAGTTTGTAGTCATCTCGCTCCGTCGAGATGACAGGACCACGCGAGATGAATACATGTTGCCGCGAGACTTGCCCCTCACCCCCGACCCCTCTCTCACGAGGCGTTGAGGGGAGAATATTAATGTGGGAGAAAGAACATGCCGGTGATGAACATACCGATCCAGAGAATGAGGAAGAGTACGGAGACCGCCAAGTGCATCTTGATGCGGCGTTTCCAGCCAGTGATGAGCATCCAGAGGAGAATGGGAGTCAGCGGGATGACGAAGCAGAGATGAATTTTGAGAGCGAACCGAGCATCCTCGTTCATGTGAGCTTTGACATCGATGCCTACGCCTCGGATCAGGATTTCGAAGACAAGAACTGTGCCCAGGAGCAGCATGCTCATGATGCTGTTAAGGATGCCATGCAGGCGGGGTTTCTTCATCGCCAGGCAGATGCCTGATGCGAGCAGAATGAGTGTGACGAGTGCGACGGCAACTTTCAGTCCAAGGATAACCTGCGGGCCAGTAGGCATATTTTCTCAATGATCGGGTAAATGTCACGCGGCACGTCGAGCACGCTGACGAACACGCGGTTCATGTTTCCATCGCCGGTGTAGCCAAAGATATTGCTCCGGAGCCTTTGCGACGAGGCGTTCCCAGGCTGCTGTGTACTGTTCCGTAAGGGTGCGAACCGCATTTGGATCATTGTTGAGTGTTTTGGTATCAATGACAGTTTCGATATCGATGATGTATTTCAGCCCGTTGCCTGTCCGATAGGTGCCAGCGACCACGACGAGTGCTTCATGATGCAGTGCAAGCAGGGCGACAGCTTTGTGCGTGGAAGCAGGTTTGCCAAAGAAAGGGACGAACAAGCCGTTGGGGCCCGCATCCTGATCGGCCAGGGTGCAGAGGATGCCTCCCTGATTCAGCAGATCGGCCATGCGATTGGCGTCGCCATTTTTATTGAGCAGTTCCTGGCCGGTCTTCTTGCGGAAGCGTTTGAGGAGTCCATCGAGCAGCGGGTTATCGAGCGGCCTGGCAACGGCATAGCTCCTGAAGCCGAACATGGCGAGGGCGTAGCCCGCGAGTTCCCAGTTGCCAAGGTGTCCAGTGACGACCATCACGGGTCTACCCGAGATCAGTGCGGCAACGACATCTTTGCCGTTCCGCATGTCCATGAATTTGCGCCAGTTGTGGACATGGAGCAGGCGAGGCAGGTGTGTCATTTCGATGATCATCATGCAGAAATGAGTGTAAACCCATCGGATAAGGGTATCACGTTGTTGCGCAGTCCAATGGGGGTAAGCAATCTTGAGATTGTCGTCAGCGACTTTGCGATGGCGCTTATCCACATGATAAGCGAGCCAGGCCAGGCCGCGTGCCAGGGCGTAGCCGAGGGAAAGCGACATGGCTTGCAGAAACGCGAGCAGCATGCGAACCGCGAGAAACTCAGCGAAGTGACGAATGTTGGACCTGTCCTTGGCCACACGGTTCCCCTTCAGAAGGCTGTTGATAAAGCCTTGAGCTGTATCAGAGTGATGCAGGTACTCATGACTGACCCTGCACGAATGCAGTGATTTTGTGCATCCTCCAGAGTCAATGGGGCGTAATGGCACGGTGAGCATGAATACCCGCAAACCGTGGCACCCGACCCTCATGAGATCTCATGCACTTAGGAAAATACCCTGCTTGAAGGAAGTTGCCAAGATCGAAATAGTGTGATCAAAGAATGCTCATCTCGCATCATCATTTCAGTGAATTACCGCGTGCCCTATGAGTGGCTAGCGTCACGGGCTGCCAGTGCAGCGAACTGCTCATCCCCCGAATAATTTATGCACACGCCAAGGTGTCCTGTTATCCAGATTCATAGGATAAACCTAACATCTCTTGGAGAATGCATCATGATGAAGTGGTTAATACCGGTATTGTTGTTGAGTTGCTGTACAGGGTGGGCGATGTTGCCCCAGGATCAGGCGCCGGCCAAGGCTGCGGTCAGCCCGGAGCAGGCAACGGTCGATGAAATCCTGAAAGTTTACACTGAAGTTTTCAACAAGCACGACGCGGCGGCGTTAGCCGAATACTGGGCTCCGCAGGCAGTTTCGCTGAATACCGATACTGGCACCCGTCTCACCGGCCGCGATGCCATCAAAGCTGGATTTGAAAAGCACTTCAAGGAAGATGCCAACTGCCGTCTCTCGGTTCGCATCAAACATTTCCGCTTCCTCAAACCCGACCTGCTCACGCTCGAAGGGGAGAATACACTTTCCTCGCCCAACCATGAGCCACTTGAAAACCAGTTCACTGCTCTCCTGGTGAAAGTAGGCGACAACAAGTGGAACATCGAACATGCTCAGGAAGCGTCCATTCCAGAACCTGAAACTCCTTACGATGGATTGAAATCTCTCGAATGGCTGGTAGGCACCTGGAAAGATCAGTCTGAAGGCGTTCAGGTCGAATCGCAGATCAGTTGGAATCAGAATAAGACTTTCCTGATCCGCAAATACATGGTGAAGTTTGCTGATGAAGAAGATGCGGACACTGGCTCGCAGATTATCGGCTGGGATCCCCGTTCCAAATCGATCCGTTGCTGGACCTTCAGCAGCGATGGATCGTTCGGCGAAGGCACCTGGTCAGGCAGCGACAAGGAATGGCGTGTCAAATTCAACCACACCAATACGGATGGTACCGTGCTCAGTGGCACCCAGGTCATTACCCGGTTGGACGACAACACCGCAGAAGTGGAAATAGTAGGGCAGGAACTCGATGGAGTCATGTCTCCGTCACGTCCTGCAGTGAAGATGGTGAAGCAGCCTGCTGCTGCCACTAGCGATGCAACTTCCAACCCCCGTTAATCCATCATCAGGAGACGAATCATGAAGAAGATAATGATCGTGCTGCTGGTGATGGCTTCCCTCACCGGGCTTGTTTTGGCCCAGCGTGGCGGTGGACCCCGTGGTGGTGGCGGCGTCAATCGTGGTGGCGGTGGTTTTTCCGGTGGAGCCAGGCCTTCACCCCAGATGAACCGCGGTGCCGTGCAGCGTCCCATGCCACAGCAACGGCCTCAGACGATGAACCGTCCGATGCCTCAACAGCGGCCCCCGACCAGCATGCCCAACCGGGGCAGCATGCAGCGGCCTAACATGCCAACCACCCGGCCCAACATGCCTACACCACCATCCAGACCATCAACGGGTTTCCCCTCGAACAGGCCCAGCGGCGGCATGACACCAGGCGGCATGACCAGGCCATCACAACCTTCATTTCATAACAGGCCAGATATCCCTACTGGACGGCCTAATATTCCTTCAACCAGGCCAAACATTCCAACAACCAGGCCCAATCTGCCATCTACCACCATTCCTGGTGGTGGCAGGCCCAGTAATCCCTGGGGTGGCCCGGGTTCGACCACTCGGCCATCACTGCCTGGAACCGGTACAACTCGACCGTCACTTCCAGGAACAGGAACTACCCGGCCATCCATTCCAGGCACTGGCACTGATCGGCCTTCCTTGCCTGGCACTGGTACTACGCGCCCAGCACGCCCAGGCGGTGGTGTCGATACTGGCATGGATCGACCACTCGTTCCGGAACGACCCACGACCAGACCATCACTGCCTGAAAACAGGCCCAACCTGCCTGACAAACGACCAAACTTGCCGGACAAACGGCCTAACTTCCCCGATAAGAATCGACCTAACCTTCCCGACAAGCGACCTGACTTTCCCGATAAGAGGCCGAACTTCCCCGATAATCGACCAAACCTCCCTGATCGCCGACCGATTCGTCCACCGACTGATCGGCCTGTCATCAATCGACCGGTGATTAATAACCCGATCATCAACAATAACATCAATACGCGTCCCAACTGGGCGAATATCAACAACGTCACCATCAACAACATCAACAACCAGTGGAACAATACGATCATCAACCGCCCGGGCATGCACAACTGGTGGAACACCCATCCAGGCCGCATGAATTACTGGGGTGGCTGGGGCAATCGTATCCGTGGCGGATGGGGATACTGGGGTCGACCCGCTGGCTGGTTCGGCCCGAACTGGTGGATGGTCAACCGCCCGGCGTTCTGCGGCTGGCATTACCATCACTGGCTGCCTTACTACCCCTATCGCTACTGGTGGACGGTTCCCACCTGGGCCGGGCTGACCACCTGGTTCAGTTGGAATGCCGCCAGCAATGCTGCCTGGCAACAGCCCATCTACTACGACTATGGCACCGGTGGCAATGTCTACATCAGCAATAACTATGCGATGGTAGGCGGCCAGCAGGTGGC
>JAEUIE010000061.1 GCA_016795155.1 Planctomycetia bacterium
TGCCTCCCTGAAAGTCTGCCAACACCCGCTCACGTAAATCAACCGAGTACGCTTTCATCTGTGACTCCATGACATGGACACGTCACAGTATTTCATGTATTACCTGAATGCGCAAGATGGTTTTTGAAAATGCTCTAGCCATTTACGCGATGATGCGGCTGGATGCCCTTGAAAAACGTGTTATCAAACTGGAACAGGGTGATACAACGGAAAATCCGATTGAAGTTCAGCCAGTACCGGCCAAACCTTCCAATGTATTATCACCAGGATTGCGATCTGCTCTCCTGGTTGCTGCAACATTGGCAATCATCTCGATGTTAATTCAGCTAAAACTCTTTTGATTTACTGAGGGGCTATGTGGCTCTTGACTACGACGTCGGTGGATTCTCTTCCACTTCCCGTTTCATGAATTCCAGCACATGCGTGCCACTGGTTAACACTTCCACCAGTCGTGGGAATTTCAGGGTACGCAACTCCACTGCACGTCGAATCAGAAATGGCACCGGGCTGTGGGGTTCCACTTTTTCCAGTGCGTCCGCAATGTTCTTGAGTTGTACATACAACTGTTCTCGGTTGGCTCCTGCTGATTGCATGGAAACGGTACCTCCGGTTGCGGTGGCATCTGACCCCTCTGCAGCAACGTCTTCTGCAGGTCCCATTTTTACCATCTGCTCGGCAATCATTTGACAGTCTGACAATACTTTCCGCGTTGCGGTAAACGCAGGCACCATTTCCATGGCAGTCTTTTCTGCACGATCTTCGGGTAAGCCGAGTTTCACCAGGCTTGCTTTCATCTTCTCGTGAGCAGTCTTCAGCAAGGATTCCAGTGCATCCAGGCATTCCTGTACGGTCATCACCAATTCATTGCGTGTTCCGACACTCAGTGCAGCAGAGACAAACTTCAACTGGTCTGCATTGACTGTTGGCGGACGGTTGCCTGGTGGCCGACAATTATTGACCGAAATGATCGTGTCGCCATGCTTGGCCAGGGTAACTGCCCGCAGAGTGACGGGAAACCTGGCCCCTTTCGTTTCCGATTCGGGATCATCGAGCCAACGAAAATCTCTTAGTTTGCTTTCTGCTTCATCAAGATCGGCCAGCTCCGGTGCGGGGTGAAAGCGATCCCAGGCCTCAACGCATAATTGGTGAAGCAGGCGAAACCCATCGCGGGTGCCAGCCAGGCCATGCTGCTTGGTGAGCGCTTCCACCAGACGGGCAGCCACGTTCATGTCTTTCGTCGTGGTTTTGAGAAGTCGCTGGGCCAGTTCGGTAATGCCAGACCAGTTGGCGACTTGCCGGGGTTCATGACGAAGAGGATCATCTTCATCATAATCTTCCGGGTTATGTTCCTTACGCAGTTTGTCGAGTTTTTCCCGCTCCAACGGAGGCAACTTGACCCCGGCAGGGAAATCGCCCGAGATCGGCGCTACCAGTTCTGCCAGAGGTATTGTTTCAGGTGCAGACATAATGAACCCTGGTGGTTGAAACACTGAGCCAGCTTAAGTGTAATCAGTGAATTGGCAGACATGCAAGGAAAACGAGCGCAATGCAGTCGAATGCCGGGGAGGATTACACCGATTAGGGCGACAGGAACGATAAAGAACCATGCCGACGGACTACAGTTTGAAGGCTTGTATAACTCCAGTGCTCTCTGGCTAGCAACTCACTCCCCCGTCTACTATCCTAACGGTTCACCCCTGCGAGAAGTCTGCAGATGTTTTTCGGGAAGAAACCTCCCGCGGTTTATGGCGACGATTTCTTTGCCGACACCCGCATGTCGTTTGGCGAGCATATCGAAGACCTGCGCAGCCATCTCCTTCGGGCGCTCAAGTGGTTCTGCCTGGGAATGATCCTTGGGTTCTTTTTCGCCAAGGACCTGCTCGATTACATTACTGCTCCGGTCGAGCAGGCCATTCATAATTATTACGAAGAGCGTAGACTCGAAGTAGGCAAGGGCACCGAAGACCCGAACAATCCGCTGAACCTCCAAAGCGAAAAGGTTACTCTCAAAGTGGAGCTTTCCGCTGAGGAAATGATTAACTGGGTGCAGAAGACGTTTCCAGATGTCAAGTTGCCTAAGCCTTCGCCGTCTACACCTTCAGCGGAACTGCAGTTCACGGTGAAGAACCCGGTCGGGCTGGCTCGTGACATCACTCCCAGCCTGGAAAAAGTAGGCCGTCGCAACACCCTTACCGCTTTGTCTGCCACCGAAGCTTTCGTCGTCTGGATGATGGTCGCCCTGGTGCTGGGACTGATAATCAGCAGCCCGATGGTCCTCTATGAACTCTGGGCGTTCGTAGCCGAAGGGCTTTATCCGCACGAGAAAAAGTACGTGTACTTCCTGTTGCCTATCAGCATCGGGCTGTTCTTCTTCGGAGTAATCATCTGCCAGTTTTTCATTATGCCCGCCGCCTTGCAGGCACTGTTTTCCTTTAACGCCTGGCTGCAGATTGACCCAGACCTTCGGCTGCGCGAATGGCTGGGCTTTGCCATCATGATGCCAGTCATCACCGGCCTCTGTTTTCAGACTCCGCTGGTGATGCTGTTTCTGGGTAAGGTCGGCGTCTTCACTGCTGCTGATTTTCTTTCCAAGTGGAGGGTAGCCGTTTTCATACTGTTGATCGTTGCGGCCGTCTTCAGTCCCTCCATCGATGCGGTAAGCCTGTTTATTCTCTGGATACCCATGTGTGCCTTGTACTTCCTCGGCATCTTCTTCGTCAAGATGGTGGAGAAGCAACGCGACGAGGAAGTTCATGAAGAAACTCCTGTGGATGAAGTGCCTTTCGATCCGGATATGATGAAGTAAGGTGACCAGTGCAGAATCTACCCGATCTCCATCCGCCGTTCCGGCGTCATCATCCCCATCGCCAGCACGCAGTAATTCATCGCATGGGCATAGTGATCCGGTCCGCCTGTTTCCAGATAATCGACGCGGGGCTGCCCGTGGCGATCCTGTCTGACCACACGCACCAGTGAACGCAACTGCTCAACAAAGGCAGCAGGCAGGTTCACGGGGGCAATCACTTTCCATGTATTCCACAAACGATAGAGTTGATCGAGTGTTTCGCTGCGAGGCATACGCAAAATGTGTTGTGCCACATCAGCATGTTGCTGTGCTGCCTGCCCCAGCCGATAGTAACACATCCAGCCACCAGGCCGCCGTTGCACCAGGCTGCGCGATAGATGTGTTTCAGGCTGTGCATCAATCACATAACTCTGCACACCATAGGTACTCAACAACTTTTCAAGCTCGTTCCATTCGAGCACGACGCCAGCGAACAGAATTCGGCACATGGTTCCTGCAGGCTGGGTGATGACCACGTGCAGAAACTGCGGCCCGACATCAATGCCTGCTGCGGTGCCATGTCCACAGGTTGCCATGCAGGCTCCGGAACTCCGGGCCATCGCATCATCCATCACCGACATTTCCAGCCTGGCTCCTTCGGAAAGATAAGGCAAGCCGAGCACCGAGTTGTGAAACACCTGTAGTGCTGCAGGGTTGCCCTGGGCTTCCTGCCATTGCTTCACCATCCGCTTTGCGGTAACCACCGGCGAGAGCAGTTGTGTCATATGAAAGCCCGTGGTTTCGCGATCAGTCAGAGATGAATGCCAATGACCATGCTGTATGGCGAACCGCCTTGCTTCATCCGACCAGGGCTGGCCACATTGAGAACAGCCATAGCAAGCACGATCTGGCGAGCCATCGATGCCGAGAACAGACTCCGGCCAATGAGGCACGAGGCTCATGCTGCACCGCGGGCATTGGATGACAAATTCCCGCTGATCGCTCCGGGCATACTCCGCAGCAATGCCATAACCCGGAATGGTGGGAGTGGATAAACTCAGTTCCCAGCTTTCTGCTTGGCCTGCCAGTCGCTGTCGGGCCAGGTCCACTGCCGACCAGGGCGAATGATCCATACCGGTAGCATGGTACAGTTCATCACGCTCATCGAGAGTCAGGTAAGAAACCGGTACCGACATGAGTTCCGCCCGGCTGCGTGCCCCATGACAATAAAACTGGGCAACACCCAACTGCGAATGCCCCGGTGCCCCCGTTGGTCGAAGCAGATCACGAAAATGGGGACTGCGCTGCACCATGACATTGAACCGGCCTCGGCGAAATTTTTCCGCCGTGCGGTGCGTGGGGAAAAGATACATCGCCGACTTCTGCATCCGCTCGAGATACCACATGGTGCGCAGCATGGCCATCACCGTAGCACCTACCTGGGCCGATTTCTGTATGACGACACGCGGCTCCATGCAATCCAATGGAGTCTGCAGGTATTCGTAACCCTTCAGTGAGTAGGGTTTTCCCGAATCGGGATTCGATCCAAATTGCTGTGCGTATTCGCTGATGGATTCCCTTTTCAGGCTCATAGTGGGTGATTCCCTGAGCCAGGTTGCCGGTTGTCGAACACGTAATAAACCGGTTCGGCATGTGCACTCTTGCGAACGGTTTCCGAAGTGAGATTGCTGCCACCATACAGCCTGGAGTATTGGCGAGCCGACATCTTCTGCTCTTTGCGAATGACGCCGACGCGTTTGAATCCTGCTTTCTCAAAGAACGGGTTGAGATGGCCCATCACCGATAGCGTTTCAATCCACGGCACAGGGCAACTGCTGCAACTGGCCCGGACAAAGTCGCTGGCCAGCCCGGCACCTCGATACGTCGGATGCAGCACGATACGTGACAACACCCACAACTGCTGATTCATTTTCTTCAGCGAAAACGCATCGGCTGACCCTTTGATGATGCCAAAGAAACGATTTCGTAGCGCCAGGCTGCGGGATGGTGCGCTGAATACACAGATGCCAATGGGATGGTTACCATGCCAGAGCAGGGTTACCCGCCTCGTCATGCCGAGGGTGTGGCTGCGATAGTGCCAAGGGGCAAAGTAAGGCCAGTCAGCACGGGTGCCCTCACCGTACCGACATTCGGAAAAAACGAGATGCGCCGTTTGCCTGGCAGAGCATCATCGGAGTAAGCAACTTCAATTCGGCCATCCAGCCCAGGCCGCACATGCACATCGCTCTGCAGGTCAGCAGCTATATCTTCATGCGTTGTTGCCAGGAGGCAGCCGACCTGATGTTTGCGGGCAAGCCGACTCAGATTGAACGACAACACCTTAGCCAGCGTGCGATCGAGCGTCGCGGTGAATTCATCAGCCAGCAGCCAGGCTGAAGTCGCTGGTTCGTGGTGCATCAACTGTGCAAGACCCAGCGCGAGCCTGAACCGGTACCGTTGGCCTTCGCTCAACTCCGAGGGTGTCCGCAACAGCAGTTGCGCTTCGCTCAAACCACAGGCAGCGAGCAGGTCAAGCCCCGCTTTCACTTCCAGAGGCAAGGCATCTACCAGAGGCAACTCGGGCAGACTCAGCGTTGTAATATCAACCACCGTTCCCTGCTGGCTGAGTTGTTCACTCACTGCCCGCAACAAGCTGCTCTTGCCCGAACCACTCGAACCCGTGAACAGAACCAACTGGCCTGGCGAGATGTTGACATCGAGTCCATCACACACCACATGTTCACGGGCATCAAAATCCACGCCGAACGCATTCATCACCAGGCTGGTGCCCAGTGAATGTGCCTTGGGCAACAAGGGATACCGTATCGAAAGCTGCATTGTCTTTCTCCCAGTGCAAAACTGCACCATAGAGAAAGTGACAAGCCAATTGCAAGTATCTGCATTCGGATGAGACTATCTGAGACTCAAACGACAACTTCTTTCTTCGATACTGGGTGAGGGGGAACCGCTTGGCCGAACCGTTCTGCAATCTTCTGGTAACGGTAATCAAAAATCGTCTGCAAATCGCGATGAACCAACACAGAATGTGACAAGCGGCCGATCCAGCCCAGGGGCAGGGCATAGCGCACCGTGTCTGTCATGAAAGTGCCTGATCCCTGTTCCTGAAAAGTATGCGTGTGATGCCATAACTTGTACGGCCCGGAAATCTGCTGATCCACAAAATGAAACGGCGGTGACCAGTCAAGAATCTCCGTCCGCCAACGCACCGGCACCAGCCGCCAGCGAATGGTGTAATCAATCAGCGTGCCGGTCTGCATCACGATAGGCAGAGGCGTTTTGATCTGAAAATGCAGCCAGGGTGGAGTCAGGTAATCGAGATTGGCAGCATCAGCAAAGAAACCAAACACCGTATCCAGCGATGCTGGGATCAATTGTTCGCGAACAAGCCGGTATTCCTTCATGGAGTTTTCCAGACAGACTGCTTTCACGTAGAACATTCGTAGCAGGCGCCCGACTGGTTGCAAAGTCACTGAGAAAGTTTCATGCGTATTTGAATCGTCACACCGGCTCCGCCGCGGTCGCGGCTGGGCAACCGCATTACCGCCTGTCGCTGGAGAACGCTCCTGAGGCAATTGGGACACTCGGTGCAAGTCGCCATGTCGCTGCCAATTCCATCAAGGTGTGATTGCCTGATTGCCCTGCATGCCCGTAAAAGCCATGCAGCCATCGTTCAGTTCAAGAAGCAGTATCCAGATAGAAAACTCATCGTCGCACTCACCGGCACCGACTTGTACCACGATATTCCACGAGGCAATCGCAAATCCCTGCAATCGCTCGCACTGGCTAGCCAGTTGATTACTCTCCATCCCCTGGCGGTGCGTGCGGTGCCTCGCCGCTGGCAAAGCAAGGTAACGCCGATCTTTCAATCGGTTCAGTTGCCTGCTTACGAGTCAACATTGCCCAAGCCGTTTGTTACATGGCGGAACAAACTGACTGCTCCCGTTATTGTCGGTGTGATTGGACATCTGCGTGCCGTGAAAGACCCGCTGCGGGCAGCGCTGGCTGTTCGAAAACTCCCATCAGATTCTCAACTGCAGATTGTCCACCTTGGTACCGTGCATCAACCAATCTGGACGAAGCGAGCCACGCGGGAAATGCAACAGAACCCGCGCTACCACTGGCTCGGCTCTCTTTCCCACCCGGCCACTCTCGCCATCATGCAGCAACTCGATGCCATCTGCATCACATCAAAGATGGAAGGCGGTGCCAATGTGGTCATGGAAGCTATTGCGATGGGCAAACCGGTGCTTGCTTCCCGAATCGAAGGTACGGTTGGAATTCTGGGATCAGCTTACCCCGGATACTTTCCCGTGGGGAATACCCAGGCACTTTCCAGGCTGCTACGACGATTCGAAACCGATCAAACATTTCGGCAATCACTAAACCACCATATAAGGAGGCTGCTTCCGCTGACTTTGCCTGAACGTGAAAGGCAATGCCTCGCTCATCTTCTGAACAGTCAAGATAACTGTTAGTCCAATGCCAAATCGGCAGATCATGGTACCGGGTAGTGGAAACTAATGACGACGTACCATAAACCGTAGCCATAACTCATTGTCTTGTAATAACTAACATCACAGCCATCTCTTAGCGGCATACCGTTTGCTCATAAAGGTCTCCGTCACAAAATCCGTAGCTGACGGCTGATAGCTGAAAGCTGATAGCCAGTAATCCAGGAGATTGACGCAATGAATTTGAAGCCTCTCGGCGACCGCATCGTAGTACAGCGCCAGGAAGCAGGCGAGAAGACCAAGGGTGGCATTATCCTCCCCGATTCCGCCAAAGAAAAGCCCCAGATGGGCACCATCCTCGCCGTGGGTGATGGCAAGATTCTCAAGGATGGCAAACGCCAGGCCCTGCAACTCAAGAAGGGCGATACCGTCCTCTTCACCAGCTACGCAGGCGACGAGTTCAAACTCGAAGGCGAAAAAGTCCTGCTGATGCGCGAAGAAGACGTGCTTGCAGTTGTTGAATAAATGATACACCAAAGCCCACGGACAGTTGTCCGTGGGCTTTCCGCACTTTTACTCAAAACACGAAATTCCGGAGATCTCCATGTCAGCCAAGATGATTGCATTTGATCAGGAAGCCCGCGAGGCACTTCGCCGCGGCGTGACCAAGCTCGCCCGTGCCGTCAAGGTTACCCTCGGACCCAAGGGCCGTAACGTCATCCTCCAGAAATCCTTCGGCTCACCCACCGTCACCAAGGACGGCGTGACTGTTGCCAAGGAAATCGAACTCGAAGACAAGTACGAGAACATGGGCGCCCGCATGGTGCGCGAAGTTGCCAGCAAGACCAACGACGTTGCAGGCGATGGCACTACCACTGCTACCGTTCTCGCTGAAGCCATCTTCAACGAAGGCATGAAGTCGGTCGTCGCTGGCGTGAACCCCATGCTCATGAAGCGTGGTATCGAGAAGGCAGTCGAAGATATCGTTGCCAAGCTCAAGACCATGAGCATTGCAGTCAACGTCAACGCCAAGAAGGATGTTGCCAACGTTGCCAGCGTTGCTTCCAACCAGGACACCGAGATCGGCAACAAGATTGCTGAAGCCATGGCCAAGGTGGGCAAAGACGGCGTTATCACCGTGGAAGAAGGCAAGACGCTGACCACCGAACTCGAATTCGTCGAAGGTATGCAGTTCGATCGTGGCTACGCTTCTCCCTACTTCGTCACCGATCCTCAGCGGATGGAAGCTGTCCTCGAAGACGCCTACGTCCTTATCCATGAAAAGAAGATCAGCAATATCAAGGACATGATTCCCCTGCTGGAGAAGATTGCCCAGACCGGCAAGCCTCTGCTGATCATTGCTGAAGAAGTGGAAGGCGAAGCACTCGCAACTCTCGTGGTCAACAAGCTGCGTGGCACCTTCAAGTGTGCTGCTGTGAAGGCCCCTGGCTACGGCGACCGCCGCAAGGCCATGCTCGAAGACATCGCCATCCTCACTGGTGGCAAGGCTCTCTTTGAAGACCTGGGCATCCAGCTCGAATCGGTCACCCTCAAGGATCTCGGCCAGGCCAAGCGCGTTGTCATCGACAAGGACAACACCACCATCATCGAAGGCGCTGGCAAGAAGACCGAGATTACCGGCCGCATCGAGCAGATTCGCAACGAGCTCGACCGCAGCACCAGCGATTACGACAAGGAGAAACTCTCCGAACGTATCGCCAAGCTGAGCGGTGGCGTCGCCAAGATTCAGGTGGGCGCTGCGACCGAAAGCGAAATGAAGGAAAAGAAGATGCGAGTGGAAGATGCGATGCATGCCACCCGCGCTGCGGTGGAAGAAGGCTACCTGCCCGGCGGCGGCGTGGCTCTCTTACGTGCTTCCACTGGCCTCAAGGCCAAGGGTCTGACCGCTGATGAAGAAGTGGGTTACAACATCATCATCCGCGCCTGCCAGGCTCCGCTGCGTCAGATCAGCGAGAACGCCGGCGAAGACGGCCCCGTTGTTCAGAGCAAGGTTCTTGCCGAGAGCAACAACAACTTCGGTTACGATGCACGCAACGATGAATACGTCGACATGGTCAAGTCCGGCATCATCGACCCGACCAAAGTGGTTCGTTCCGGCTTACAGAACGCTGCCTCCGTCGCCACGCTGCTCCTCACCTCGGATGCTTTGATTGCCGAAGCGCCGAAGGAAGAGAAGAAACCAGCCGGTGGCCCGGGCGGGTATGATGATATGTATTAAGAAAAGTCCAGAGGTGTCGCTCATTTGAGCGACACCTATTTCTACTGGTAACATGATGTCGTCAAAGAATAACCATTTTCTAGAAGAATTGCTTAAGCATGTCGTTTGTATAGGTGGCGTTTATAAGCAGAGAGATAATGGCAAGCTGAAAGGATATGCCTACTCTGCATTCGTTATGAGTAGAAACGAAAATGTGTTTCTCGTCACAGCTGGTCATTGTTTAGCAAGCTTGAAGGACGCGATTGAACACCAGCAAATCGAAATAGTATCCTGCAATCTGATCGATTATGTTCACCCACAAGCAGTTCACAAACTCTCGTTGCCATTTAGATTGTCCGAGCATGAATATGCAATGATGGATAAAGACGGAATCGACATCGGTATTGTCAAATTGAATCAGTTAGAGCAACAGTCGCTAATTGCAAATAAGATCCAACCTTTTAGTGTGAACTCGCTTTCCTTTTCCCAAGAAGACGAGTTTTGTTTTATTGGAATTATTGGATTTCCTGATGAGTACATCAAATTAACAAACGGAAATGTGCAGTTCTTGCCGACTTTGTCTCCCGTTGTGAAAGTTGATTTTGAAGATGTTGCTAAGAAATACAAATTCCCAATCATGTCTTGCAAATTAATCGATAATCAACAACCTCAATCATTAGAGGGCGTTTCTGGAGGTCCTGTATTTGCGTTTAAAGAACAAGAGGGCAAATTTATCTATGAGATAATTGGAATACAGAGCGAGTGGCTTCGGGAATCACGAATCGCCATCATTACTCCATTTCAGACAGTGATCGAATTTATTAAAGAGAATCGCGATGTCGAGTCCAAGTAGTGCGTGTCGCCGCGCTACGATGGCGAAGCACAGGTACTCTTGCGTCCTCAAGAAAGACGCACCGAACGTCTCGCGAAAACTGAGCGGTCATGGAATGAAGCTCAACTCACCTTGCAACGTGTAGCCCGGAACGCCAGAGCTTTTTGCGTCATGCAACGTAAGTCCTTAATTGTCCGTGCCGTTTGAGTGCTGTAAGGACAAGTTTGGCTTGCACAAAACGATGGACGCGTCGGTGGCCGCGTACCCAGGCGGGGAGGCAGGTTAGTCCGCCTCCC
>JAEUIE010000062.1 GCA_016795155.1 Planctomycetia bacterium
CTCCCAACTGCCAGATTCTCTCGTCGCGTATCAACCCTCTCAACTGCCCGTGCTGGGCAGACGCTGCGATTTCGCCGCTTCGCCATGCCTCTCTCGCTTGCCAGACGATCTTGAGAAATACCGCGGGAAAACGCAGAAAAAGCGCCACTTGCCATTGACCGCCTTGTCAAAGCGGTTATCACCCTGACCCTTGAGTGGGGTTTCTGCGTACGTGTCCAACGGGGCCACTGGCTCGCCGGGGAACGCAACGGGACACCCAGTTTGCTCGGACCACAACTCCGCCTGGGGGAAGGCGACAGTTGCCGAGCGAAGGGAACCGGAAGGTTGGACACGAAAGGAGGCTGCAGTGATTCGGGCTAAATCCTTGGCATGGATCGGCGGAGTGGGCTTGCTGGGATTGACCCCGGCGGCAGTGTTCGCACAGGGGCTGCCCTTACCGCCTGCACCAGATAATACGGTGCCTGTACAAGTCGCGCCACCATCGGCTGATGTGGTGCAAACGGGCGGCGAGAGGTCAACTCGTCCTCGCGACATCCTCAAGGATGGCGTCGAGTATCATCGCAAGTTTGAATTTGAACTCGCGGATGTCTACCTCAAGAAAGCCCAGGAACTGCGCACCAGCCTCAGTGCTGCTGAGCAGAAGGAACTGGATACTTTTGTTCAGAATAATTCCAAAGCGCTGGCCATGCGCAAGCAAGGCCAGGAAATGATCAAGCGCGCCAGCGATTTCATCAATGCTGGCAAGTATCAGGAAGCTGATGCCTTGGTCAAAGGCCTGAAAGCCAACACCTATCTCTCCACGCAGGATCGTCAGAGCGTTGCAACGCTCAGCGATGCCTTGAGCAGATCAACAGGTTCTGTTGCCAATGCCAATCCTGTGGTTGTTGCCCAGCAACAGCCCAGCGTTACTCCTAAGGTTAACACTCCTGCTGACATGTTCGCTGCCGCCCAGGCTGCCTTCAAGCAGGGCAACTACGATGAAGCTCAAGCCTATGCTCTTAGCGCCAAGCAGGCAGGTTACAAGACTCGCTGGCCATGGGAACAGAATCCTGACAAGCTGATGAGCGAAATCGTTGTCGCTCGTTCACGTGCTGCCAAGTCTGGCACCATGACGGCCAGTGCTCCTGCAGACCAGAAGCAGGCTCAGGCCAAGCAGTTGTGCATGCAAGCAATGCAGGCTCTGCAAGCTGGCGATATCGTCACTGCCAAGAAGCTGACCAAGCAGGCGGAAGACCTCAAGGTCAACATGGCCTGGTTTGAAGATTACACTCCTGCCAAGCTGAATGAAGCCATTGCTCGTGCTGAACGGGCTGGTGCTGCCAGCACTAAGGTTGCCAGCAACGTTCCAAGCGATCCACGCGTTGCAGTCAAGGAAGCTCGTGTTGCTCTGGCTCAAGGCAACTTCGATCGCGCTCAGGAACTGTGCAATAGCGCTCGCCTGGCCAAGAAAGACTGGGGCCTCTTTGAAGACAATCCAGACAAGGTTCTGGCTGATGTCATGAAGAGCCGGGAAACTGTCAACGGCAAACGTGCTGGTGAACTCCTTGTTCAGGCTCGTCAGCATCTGAACACAGGCAATCTCGATGAAGCAGAAAAATGCTGTGCTCAATCGAAGATGCTCAAGAGTGAGTATGGCATGTTCGAGGACTTCGGTGGCGAACGTCCCGACAAGCTGATGGCTGAGATTCAGGCCAAGAAGGCAGTGGCAGTCAAGACTAAACCACTGGCTCCACTCAACGAAGTCGCCAAGACTCCAGATGTTAATTCCAAAGTGGTTGCCAGCAATATGACGGCTCCTGCTGTACCTCCAGTCAGCAAGCCGCCCGTCACGACGCCACCTGCTATGCCTCAGCAACCCGTTCCTCAGGTTGCAGCTAATAACGATTCAAAGGTCACTCAGGCTAACCGCCTGATGGCTGAAGCCCGTATGGACCTGAACAAGGGACAGTACGAGGCTGCTCTGCAGAAAGCTGCCACCGTCAAATCGATGGGTGTTGCCACAGCTGATAACCCCGACAGCATCCTGGCTGCAGTCAAAGCCATTGAAGCCACACGCGATGCCAAGGCTAATCCTGCCGTAGCTGATGTCAAGCGAACCAAGGCTCTGCAACTGCTGGCCAATGCCCGTGTGATGACCAAATCTGGTGATATCATGGGCGCCCGCAAGGCTGTCATGGAAGCCAAGGCGCTGGGTGTTGTCTATCAACAGGGCGATGAACTGCCTGAAACCATGCTGGCTGATCTTCAAGTCAAGGCTCGTCAGCAGGTGGATACCTACACTAAAGCTGCTGAGACTCTGGCTCAGCGAGGCAGAACAGGTGAAGCTCAGCAGTATCGCAATTACGTCACCAACCTGGCCATGACCTTTAATGTGCCTGCCCCTCAAATGGGCAACACTACCACAGTGCCTGGCACATTGACTGTCCCTGCTGCAACGGATGTTGCCAGCCAGGGTAAGAAACTCTGCAGCGACATTGAACAGTGCGTCCGCGAAGGACAACTAGTTCAGGCTCGCAAGCTGGCCAATGCACTGTACGAAGGCCCTTACGGCATGAAGACCCAGGCTGGTCAGTACCTGGCACAGCTCGATGCTGCTGACATGAAAGCTGCCATCAAGACTTCTGAGCAGTACTACGACCTGGTCGTCAAGGCCATGAACCGCAAGGAATTTGATCTGGCTAAGAGCTATGCCGAAAAAATCGACCGCAAACTGCTCGATGAAGCCAAGAGCAAACATCTGAACGAACTCCTCTCCAGCCCTGTGTTCCAGACTGAAAAAAGTCTGATCCAGATGGCAGGCGGAGTGCAGGATGTTCCCAATAAAGCCAGTGGTCAGAGTGCCTTGCTCGACGATGTCCGCAAGAAGCACGAAATTGAATCCCAGCGATTGAATGAACTCAAGAATACGAGCATTGCTCGTGCTCAGAAACTGTCCCAGCAGGGCAACTTCGATGGCGCCATTGTTGAACTGAAGAGCACGCTGGAAACCGTCAAGAAAGCCGATGTCGATGTTCCCAAGGCAGCTGAAATGGCTCGCCAGCTCGAGTTCAAGCTCAAGAACTATGAACGAGTCAACGAACAGGTTGCCTTCGAACGCGAAGCTCGCGAGAAGCTGGATTCCAAACAGAATGCCAAGCTCCGCAAGGTCGCTGACGAGGAAAACCGCCGTAACCAGGTCACTTCACTGATGACCGAGTACAGGAACTTCATGAAGGAAGGCAAGTTTGCCGAGGCGGAAGCCCGTGCAGAACGTGCCCTGGCTATTGATCCTGACAACGTCGCCATCGACGCTGCCCGTGAACAGGCCAGGACGATTCGTAATCTTTCAGAAGAAAAACGCATTGTTCGTACCGGACAGGATCAGTTCGTACGTGCAATGGATGACTTAGGCAGTAAAGCCGTGGTAAGTGATGATAATCCTGTTCAGTTCACCCCTGACTTCCAGTCAAAGTCCATGGGACGTATTCAAAAAGTCGTGGAACGCATGAACCGCGACAAGAAGGACGAACTGCCCAGTAACAGCAAGTTGTATTCCAATGTAAGCGTCGACTTCCGCAATAAGCCTCTGGTGGAAGTGGTTGATGAACTGCGAACTCTCAGCCAGACCAACATGCTGATTGAAGCTTTCGCCCTGGAATATGCTGGCATCGATCCCAAGATGCCCATCTCTGTGACACTGAACAACGTGCCACTGAAGACAGTTCTGAACGCTGTACTCAGCAACGCACAGTTGACCTACTACGTCAAGGATGGTGTGATCAACATCACCACCAGGGAAGCCCGTTCCAGCCATAAAATACGCCGCAGCTATGCGGTGCACGATATCATCGTCCCACGCGATGACATGGCGAATCTGCCTAACCTGAACAATCAGCAGGCAGTACCGGTTTCCACCACAGGTGTAAGTGATTTCAATGCCTTCGCTGGCCAGGGTGGCAATCGGGATAGCTACAACCCACCCGCGCAGAATCTCAACGGCGCTCAGTTGCAGCCTCGCCGTACAGGCCAGACGCTGGAAAAGCAGTTGATTCATCTCATCACCAGCAGTATCGAACCGGAAAGCTGGAAGGGTTCTGCTTCTGGTGGTACAGGCACCATTGAATACTATCCCATGGGTATGACTCTGGTGGTTTCTCAATCTTCCGACATACAGGAACAGATTGATGAACTGATCAAGCGTCTCCGTGAGCTGCAGGAAGTGCAGATCACCGTCGAAGTCCGTATCCTCACGCTGACGGATGATTTCTTCGAACGCATGGGTGTGGACTTCAATGTCTCCATACCGGACAAGCAGACCCAGTTTGATCAGCAGGTGGCTTCTGCCAACTTCGCCCCCAACGGCATGCTCAATTATCCTGATCATACCAGTGGTGTGGTGGTGGGTCTGACTCCTGCCGGTAACTTTACCAACAATCTGAACATCCCCATCTCCAATGACAGCTACCGTGCAGCTCGTCTGCCTACCGGTTTCGCTGGAATCGGTGCTCCGGGACAAACAGGTGGTCTGGATGTGGGTGTAGCGTTCCTCAGCAGTATCCAGGTGTTCCTGGTGATGGAAGCTGTTCAGGGTGATATCCGCAACAGTACGCTGCAGGCACCTAAGATCACCATGTTCAATGGGCAGGCTGCCTCGATCAGCACTGTCCAACAGGAACTGTTCGTGACTGCAGTCACTGCTACGCCTAATTTCTTCAACGGTATTCCAGTGTTCACTCCTGTTCAACAGGCGTTCAATTCTGGAATCACGCTGACAGTTCAGGCGGTTGTTACCAACGACCGTCGATATGTGCAGTTGACCATGCAGCCTGTCATTCAGCGTGTGACAGATGGTTCAAGAGTCTTTAATGCTGTGGCAGGCATTAGCGTACAACAGCCTGTTACAGAAACCATTACCCTGGCAACTACGGTCATGGTGCCTGATGGCGGTACGATTCTTGTTGGTGGATTGAAAACGATGCGTGAACAACGCCGCGAATTCGGTCCTCCTATCCTCAGCAAGATTCCATATGTCAATCGCCTATTCCGCAATCAGTCATATGGTAAGTCAGCTAACTCACTGATGTTCATGGTGACTCCACGCATCATCATCAATGAAGAAGAGGAAGAAAAGATCGGTAACACCTTTGTTCAGTAAGCTGAACAGAACCTGATAATTTGAAAGCCGGTAACTGAAAGTTACCGGCTTTTTTCGTGTCGTGGGTCACGATTGTATCGTGACAATTCACACTTTAACGATCTCTCTCTACCACAAACCGCAGCACCTCACGCAAGACAGCAGCCCGTTCCCCCAGTTGATCCACTGCCATCATTCCCCGTTCGTAAGCTGCTTGCAACTCTTGTCTGGTTCTTTCAATTCCCAAGAGTCCCGGATACGTCAGCTTGCCCTTGTCCGCATCCTTCTGAGTCGCTTTCCCCAGTTGTTCAGGCTGGCTTTGTACGTCGAGCAGATCGTCAGTAATCTGAAATGCCAAGCCCAGCGATTCTGCAAACCGGTTCAAATGAGCCAGTTTTTCGGAGTCGTATTTTCCCTGCCAGGCTGTAAGTGCCCCCAGCCGAACCGATACTCGCAACAGTGCCCCAGTCTTTCGCTCGTGGATTGACTGCAATTGTTGTAATGAACCCGCTTTGCCTTCCTGCAGGATGTCATCCATCTGCCCACCGATCATGCCAGTAAGGCCCGCAGCCTGGGACAACTCTTTGATGCAGTTCCGCGAAAGTTCAGACGAAGCCACTTCTTCAGCAAGCACCTGAAACGCGAGTGTCAGCAGGGCATCACCCGTCAGGATGGCCGTCGCTTCATCAAACTGCTTATGACAGGTGGGCCGGCCTCGCCGAAGGTCATCATCATCCATTGCAGGTAGATCATCATGGATGAGCGAATAGTTATGAATCATCTCCACCGCTGCTGCCGCTGGCAATGCTGTGATTCGTGTTCCGCCCATGGCTTCGCAGGTCATCAGCACCAGGGCAGGTCGGATGCGTTTGCCTGGCGCCAGCAGACAATACCGTATCGATTCGATCAATCGCTTCTGTACAACTTGCTGCTGTTCCAGTCGATCCACGTAAGCCGTCAGCCAGAAATCTATCTCGATCTGGAGTGTTTTCAGATATTGTGGAAACGAATCTACAGTCATGGCGACCTACATCCTGGAATCTGGATCGGAAAGGAAAGGTTCCAGGATTGGCTTGCCGGTTTCATCCGTACCAGTCAGTTTGATGATCTTCGCTTCACCAGTCTTCAGCAAGCCATGACAATGCTTAATCAGGCCGATGCCATCCTCATAAGCTTTCAGCGAATCCGCCAGAGGCAACTGGCCCGTTTCCATGCGGCGAACCAGTTCTTCCAGCTTGCCAATGGCATCTTCGAATGTGGTGTTTTTTTTGATTTCCATGCTGCTATCTTATTCCCTGCTGATGACCGTGCTTCTGATTTTTCCCTGATGAAGGACAGTTTCCAGTGTTTCCCCCGGCTCAACCTCATTACTCCGACTGACAGTATCGCCGTTTTCCAGTTTACGGGTCAGGCTGTAGCCTCGTGAGAGTACCTGTAGTGGAGACAAGGCTGCCAGCATCGATGCTTGCCGAGCCAGGTCTTTCTGCAGCTGAACCAGCCTCGTTGTCGTAGCTCGCACCAGTCGTTCGTTCCAATCGTCCACATTTTCCCTTGCATCGGTCAGTTGCTGCATAGGACGCGCAAACAGGCGATGTTGACGCAATCGCTGAAGTCTTTCCCATTCCCAGCGTAACTGATCCACGGTGTTGTGTCGCAAGGTTCGATAGAGTGCTGTCAGCCGCTCATGCCAATCTGATCTTGATGGAACAGCAAGGCCTGCTGCAGCGGTAGGTGTGGGGGCACGCAAGTCCGCCACCATATCTGCAATCGTCGTATCAGGCTCGTGGCCTATGCCGGTAATGATGGGAATGCTTGAACGATGGATGGCTTCAGCCAGCACTTCTTCGTTGAAAGCCCAGAGGTCTTCCAAACTGCCACCACCACGGGCGAGGATGAGCAGATCGGGCTGCGGATCAAGGCTGTTGAGCCGAGTAATAGTCTTGGCGATGTTTCCCGCTGCAGTTTCACCTTGCACAGGCACCGGCACCACCCAGATTTCTGTCAGCGCCCAGCGTTCCCGGATAATGCGTAACATATCCCGCAGCACAGCCCCGCTTTCGCTGGTGACCAGCCCCAACCGCTTGGGAAATGTTGGAATGGGCTTCTTGTGTTCGGGGCTAAACCACCCCTTGGCTTCGAGCTTTTCGTACAGTTGCCTGAACGCCAGTTCGAGTGGCCCGATGCCTTGCGGCACTATCGAGGAGGCAATCAGCGAGCATTCGCCGTACGGCGCATAGAAATCGAGCTGTCCTTTTACGATGATGGTCAAGCCATTCTTCATCTCGAACTTGAGACGCTTGACCGAGCTTGACCACATCTTGCACTTAAGCGTGGCAGAAGCATCTTTGATCGAAAAGTAATAGTGCCCGCTGATATGCTTGTTGAGGTTGGTCACTTCGCCAATGACCGAAACATCGGCATAGGTTTCGTTCAACAGATCCCGCAGTTCGCCTGTAATCTGGCTGACAGTGACCGGAGCATCGGTGAAGAGGGTGGGTTGCTTGGTTGGCATGGAAGTATGGTACGGATATCGCTTGCATATTTGAGATGGAATTGGTGTATACTAATATTGGCTGAGGCATGTATGTTTGACAGACGTTCTTGGAGCAGAGTGATGGAAATTCCAGTGCTGGTAGAACCTATCGCGGGGAGCAAGATCCGCTTTCGCGCCAAATCAGGGGAGCCTTGGGTAGTCAGCGCTGAAGGGGATACCGTGGACGAAGCGGTTTCTCACGTGCAGAGCATGGTGCGAGCCCGACTGGCAGCAGGCGCACGTATGATGATGATTCCCATCGATGAAAGCAGCAACCCCTGGGTGGAAATGGCGGGTACGTTGCCTAACAATGCCCTTACCCGATCATGGAAACAGTCGATGAAAGAATATCGAGATGAGGTCAATTGTCGGGAGTCATTGGATTAATGCTCTATTTGCTGGACACCGATACGTTAACGCTCTTGGCAGATGGGCATCCACGTGTTAAGCATCACGTCAAACAACATTCACCAACTGACCTTTGCATCTCAGTGATCAGTGTCGAAGAGCAATTGACTGGCTGGTATTCAGAAATCCGCCGTGCCAAAACCAAGTCAGATGTTGCCGAAGCTTATCTTCATCTGCAGCATACAACTCACTTCCTGGGTAGAATTAACATCATGCCTTATACGGAAAAGGCCATTGACCGATGGAATGATTTGCGGAAAGCCAAACTCAACGTCGGCTCCATGGATTTGAAAATTGCAGCAATTGCATTGGAACATCAAGCCGTGGTTGTTACCCGAAATCTCAGAGACTTCAAACGAGTGACTGGTCTTGAATTAGAAGATTGGTCAGTTTGAAAGGCAGGACTGAATCTTATCCACCATAGCTTTTGCATGGTCTGCACTCATATCAACTGGATCTCCAAAAACCGTGACACAAATCACTTGGACTGCCCCGTTGTCATTCCAGACATCAGCGCGCTGATAAGCTTCGATTGCTTTGGAATTCAGTTGCGTAAGGATTGATTGAAGAAATGCCCTAGTCACTCCAAGTCTTGTTCGGAACTCTGAGTCATCAATATGGACACCATTGCAAACTTCGTTCAAGGCATTGGAGATGCCCTTGAGTTCATCTCTGCCAAGGGAAAGCAGTAGACAATCACTTGTTTGAAGAACTTTATTCATAGATTTTTTCTGGTTGTGGTGACCAACTCCCCCTTCTCCACACTCGGCGCAAACCCATGCCGCATCGTATTCTCGGTAATGCAACGCGGATTGACAAACTGCAGCAAGTAATCAGGCCCGCCGGCTTTGGAGCCGATGCCGCTCATCTTGAAGCCGCCAAAGGGTTGGCGATCAACGATGGCGCCAGTGATCTTGCGATTGATGTAAAGGTTGCCAACACGGAATTCGCGACGAATGCGGGCGATGTTGGCTGGGCTGCGTGAGAAGAGACCGCCGGTCAGTGCGTACTCGGTACCGTTGGCGATCTTGAGCGCCTCGTCTATGTCTTTGGCCTTGATGATGGCAAGGACAGGTCCGAAGATTTCTTCTTGTGCAATCTTGGCGTTTGCAGGCACATCGGCAAAGATATGTGGCCCGACAAAGTAACCCTGTTCAGCCAGGTTGCCAATGTCGGTGGCATGCACCAGTCGGGCTTCTTGTTTGCCTATTTCAATGTACTTCAGAATCCGCTGTCGGCTTTCGTCATCGATCACCGGGCCAACGAAACTGCCTGGCTCTTCCGCAGGCATCACCCGAATCGCCTTGGCTGCTTCCACCAGGCGATTGAGGAAAGTGTCATAGACCGACTGCAGCACAATCACGCGTGACGCAGCAGAGCACTTCTGCCCCTGGAATCCGAAGGCTGCAGCCAGCGTGCCTGCCACTGCCTGATCGAGATCAGCATCATCATCAACAATGATGGCATTCTTGCCACCCATTTCCGTAATCACCTTCTTCACAAAAGGCTGGCCTGGAGGTGTCTCAGCAGCCTGGCGATTGATCATTAACCCGACGGCTCGTGAACCGGTAAAGACAATCAGTGCCACTTCAGGATGACTGACTAGCACAGGCCCAATCTCTTCACCAACACCGGGTAGATAGTGCAATACATCTTTAGGTACACCAGCTTCATGCAGAATGTTAACCATGTGTGCTGCGATGACTGACGTTTGTTCCGCAGGCTTGTAGATCACCGGGTTGCCAGTGACCAGTGCTGCCACGGTCATGCCACATGGAATGGCCAGCGGGAAATTCCACGGGCCAATAACCGTGGTAACTCCACGTGGCTCGTAGAAATATTCATTCTCTTCGCCCATCAGATCGCGACGTTGTGGCTTGGCCAGCTTGCGCATCTCGGCTGCATAATAGCGGCAGAAATCAATCGCTTCACACAGTTCACCATCAGCCTCCCGCCATTGCTTTCCTGCTTCCAGAATAAACCAGGCACAGAGTTCGAAGCGACGTTCGTGCATCAGGTCTGCCGCTCGATCCATGATGGCACAACGTTCTTCAACAGAAGTATCACGCCAGGCGGCAAAGGCTTTACTGGCAGCAGCCACCGCTTGCTTCGCTTGTTCTGGCGATGCCTTGGCAACCTTGCCAACAACTTGAGAGGTGTTCCCCGGATTCAGGGAAGCAATAGTCTCTTTGGTTTCAATCGCTTTGCCTGCAATGAGTAGAGGGTAAGTCTTTCCCAGTTGCGTTTTCACGCGGGCGAGTGCTTCCCGTTGCTTTGCTCGGCCTGCTTCCTGGCTGAAATCTATCGGGGCTTCGTTTTTGAACATGGGGTCAACATTCTTGGGGGATGAGTTAGTCGAAGGAGTCACATGATGATTTTGCAATGATGCACCATAGTCTGCAGGATTCTGAAGAAGTTCCGATTCGGAAACATGCTCGATGAAGCTGGCCCGCAGGAAGGACTGGTTCGCGGTGTTCTCCAGAAGTCGGCGAACAAGGTAAGCCATACCCGGCAATAGTTGGCCGTAAGGTGTATACACCCGAACCCGGTGCCCCATTTCCACCAGAGCATCCTTGATCTGATCTGCCATGCCATACAGCAATTGAAACTCAATGCACTGCTTGGGCAGACCGAGCGTGTCAGCTACCGCCAGTGCGTGCGAAATGCTGCGGATGTTATGGCTGCCAAAAGCAGGGCGAAGAAGTTGATAGTTTTCGAGCAGAAACCGTGTCTGCTTCTCGTAATTGACATCGCTTTCCCACTTGTTCATGAAGACCGGCGGTTCCCAGTCATTCTGATCTGCGATGGCTGTTTCGTAATCCCAATAAGCGCCTTTCACCAGTCGCACCCAGAACGGTGTGCCTCGCCGCTGGGAAAAATCACGCAGTCGAGCCAGGTCTTCCGTGCATGATTTCAGATATGCCTGTATTGCAATTCCAACATGAGGCCAGTTGCGGAATTCCGGTTCATTGAACACTTCTTCGAAGATGCGTAGCGTGGTTTCCTTATAGGAAAACTGCTCCATATCAATGTTAACGAATGCACCACGATCACGAATCATTCGCAGGATAGGCAGCAGCCTGACTTTCACTGCCGCTGCAGATGCATCCGGATCAATCGGATCAAACTGGCTGTACAGACTCGAAATCTTGATGGAGATATTGACCTTGGGCATTGGCCCCAGGTGATCGCAATCCATTTGTGGATCGGTTCGCCATTGTGCAGCGTTGGTTAACCCTTCCACCAGTTCCAGGTATTGATGCTGGTAATGATCCGCCTCAGCTTCGGTCAGCACCGCTTCACCAAGCAAATCAATCGTGAAGGCACAATCCTTCTTGCGAAGTGCTTCAATAGCCACGAGGGCTTCAGGAACATTGCTCCCGGCTATGAACCGTTTGGCCAGGCGAATAGCATTGGTCTTGGCAGTGCTGGCAACCAACCCGGCAATGGGTCCACGCTTGGGGAGTACATTCAGCCCCCAACGGGCCACCATGGGTAAACGGTGCTTGGCCAGGCCGAAGTATTCCTTGACATGCTGCACGATATTGGCATTGGATCCCAACAACGCTGGCAACACATCAATAAACCGGAAGAGCTGGACTTTCACCAGTTCATCTTCCATGCTCCACGCCATGAGCTGGTCGTCAAACCATTTCGGTGAAAACACCGTGGGCTTGCCGCCTTCGAGCCTGGCAAAGAGATCCTGGCCGATGCGCCGGGTCAGGCGTTCTTCAGTTACATGTTCCTGGGCTTGCTTCGTGTATCGAGCAACACCAGCTTGGAGGAGAGGCATTACTGGTCCTGGTTGAAAATCTTGATGTTCTGCGAAATTGCCGCCTCACAGCATTACTCTGATTTGTTATAATCCCCTATCGCATCGACTGCCAATTGCTTCTGCCGGATTCCCGATAATGTCTGAAAAAATTGGTACATTTCAGGTACTGAACAAATTGGGGGTAGGCGCTCACAGTTCGATTCTGCAAATACGACGAAACAGCGATGGCCGACAATATGCCCTTAAAATCGTTAAGATCGAATCAGAAGACGATTTGAAATTCCTCGATCAGGCAGAACATGAATTTGAAGTAGCCAAAAAACTCGATCACCCCAACCTGATCAAAATACATGCTCTGGAAAAACAGAAATCGTTTGGTTTCTTCGGCGGTGTCAAGGAAGTCAAGCAACTCATCGAGTTTGTCAATGGTAAGACACTCGACCAGTTTAAAATCATTCCACCGCCCGTTCAGTTACAGATTTTCCGGGATATCGCCTCAGCACTTGAGATGATGCATCGCCGCAACATCTGCCATGGTGATATCAAACCTAACAACATCATGCTCAGTCGCAGTGGTCAGGTGAAAGTCATTGATTATGGCCTGGCTTGGATTAAAGGGCAGGATAAACATCGTATCCAGGGCACGCCAGAATACATGGCTCCCGAACAAGTCAAAATGCAGGTCAGTGAAAAGTCTGACATGTTCAATTTCGGCGCTACCATGTACCGTTTGCTGACATGGCAACATATTCCACTGGTATTACCTCAAGGCGACAATTCTGTTCCCCTTGATGAGGATGGATGGAAACGGCATTACAAACCGGTAGCTGCACGCAATCCACAATGCATACCCGCCCTGGCGCAACTGGTTGACAGGTGCCTGGCTTATCGGTCCAGCCATCGTCCGGAAAACATGCATGAGGTACATCAGAATCTGCAACTTCTGGTTTCCAAACATGTTCTTAACGAAGATGATCAACTTTCCTGCTGGGAATGGCCGTGATCGATTTTAGATTCCCCAGTACGGTAGGGGTCTTAGAATAATTCTCATGGCAGAATACACGGACCGCGAGCATTACATCCCCGTTCGCCGAAACGAACTGATTGACCTGCTGTGCAACGTTGAGGGTGTCACTCCCGAACAGCAAAAACAGTGGCGCATCATTTCCAATCTGCTGGCCTCGCTGTTTCACTTCGAATTCCTGCGAATCATTGAAGAATTAGCGGAAGATTATGCACCTTTCGATCCTGATCGTGAAACGACGCTATTGCGATCGGTCAGTACGATGGATCGCTCTATTCAGTTGGGAAAACTGTTCTCTACGTTCTCCCATATGCTCATACGGGCTAATTTCCACCATGTCACGGAAGAAGAACTGACCGCTGCCCTCCAAGGTCGCAGCCGCTGGGGCCTGAGCATGGATGTCGATTTCGGTATCTTTGACCGCTTATCGGTCTATGTTCGCGGAAAAACTACCGGCAAACGCAGTTTCCGTAACTGGAAACGCATGTGGAAAATGGAGGAAGTGGAAGTTCCGATATATCGTCGACTGGTCATTATGCTCAAGCTGCGGGAAGATTCCAAGACACGCATCGGCCCCGAGGTAAACAGTTCCGGTGTTTACATGAAAGCCTTCAAGGACATTCCACAGGAAGATATGGAAATGCTCCTGCCCGGCGCCAGGCTCAAGATGAGCAATATTGACAAGACCAAGCTCAGCTTTCCACTGCTCACGTTTTTTATTCTCACTGCCTGGAATGCGGTGATCGTTCCCATTCTGAAACTGGTGGGATTGGCCTTCATCAAAGGTCCGGTCGGTGCCGGGGCGCTTGGCATATGGAGCTTGGCTGCTGCTTCCGGCACGTACGGCTACCGCAGCTACTATTCCTACAATTTCACACGAAATCAGTACAGTTTGCAACTGACTCGCAGCTTGTATTATCAGAACCTAGATAACAATGCAGGCGTGCTCTACAACCTGCTCAACGAAGCGGAACATCAGGAATGGCGGGAAGCCATCCTGGGCTACTTCTGCCTATGGAAATTTGCACCGCAGGAAGGTTGGACCGCAGAACAATTAGACGACTTCATTGAAGATTTTCTGGAGAAACAGACTGGGCAGATCGTGGACTTTGAAATTCATGATTCACTGGCCAAGCTGGAACGCTTCGGATTGGTAACTCGTCACGGTGATCAGATTCGAATTGTTCCACTGGAGAAAGCGATCGACACGCTGCATGAGGCCTGGGATAAGGAATTCGAAAAAGCGATTCACGGTGCAGAATCGATGGAAAACGAATCCTGATGGTGTGGAACAAGATTCCAATCCTGTTCGCAGTGCAGAATCCATGAAAAACCATCTCTGATGCTGATTGTCACCCTCATGACAACGTAATCGTTTGAAAAATGCAGTTATTTTTCCATCTATGAATTCGAGAAATATCTTCCTGATGAAGGCATCCTCATTAAGGCTGTCATCGCCCGAACAGACGGTATTGTTGGTGTCAATGGATGAGCATGAATGGATAGACCAACCGGACTTTACTCATGAGAGAAGCTTGGAAGTTGTGGCAAACTCTGTGGTGTAGTCAAAGCCAGAGGTCGATACACTTTGGCACGACGCGGCTTCATGGCTGGGTGCCTCGGTTGGAGGTTGCTTCCCACGCCTGGCAATTGCACCTTGAGGATGTTCATCTATGTCGCCAGGATCGAATTGGTTCCAAAGAAGCAGCTTTCTTACTACGCGCTTCCGCCATGAATGGTATACTTCATGGATTCCTTCACCCCTGATTCACACCTTAGATTGTCACCTTATGTTCACCACACCGCGTGATGCTGCTGTGCCTCGGCTGCGTTGGGACCTGGTCGTACGTGTACGCCGGGAAATTGAAGCGGGCACCTACGATACTCCTGAAAAGTGGGCCATTGCCCTGGCTCGCTTACAGGATGATCTCGAACAGGGTGAGTTCAATCCTGAACAACAACCCGCCCAATAACCCTTGCAATCTGCACAGTAACGAAAGCCGGTTTAACCATCACAAGTTAAACCGGCTTTCTGCTTGATTGCTCCTCCCCTTACCAAGGGGAGGTTGGGTGGGGTCTCTTTCTGCTGAATCAATCCCCTCCAACTCCCCCTTGGTATGGGGGAGAGAAAATTACGGCCGCCCAATCGCATCCTCCGCAGCCGCCAGGTACACCGGGTCTGGAGCAATCGCATACTCGTTCAGCATCACATCGGTGAACTTGATGGCATGTTCATTGCCACTTTTCAACGCACGCTCAGCCAGTTTTTGAGGCGTGCTGCGGCTCTCTTCCTTGTGATCCGGATTGCACATGGGCACAGAGTACAAGTACGATAATCGAATCAAAGCAAAGATGAAGAAACTGATTTAACCGGTGCCTGGCCATTGACCGGTAACCTGCTTTTGTTATCGTGAACAGCACTTGATGCTGCCCGCCATCAAGTGCTTTTTAAGGAATGAACCGTGAACACGATGCTTCGCTCAGGTCTCGTTTTCAGCCTGTTTTTCGTTGTTTTCTCAACATCACAGGCCGGGGTCATCCGGCATGACCGCCCCGATGCATCCTACACCAACCTAGCTGCTCAGCCTCAGTTTAATGGTATCGGAACCGTTGAATTCTTTTCACCCTCCGCAGGTACCCTGATCGCACCGAACTGGCTGCTGACGGCTGGACACCTTCCCGGTATTACTGAAGTTACCTTTGGATTAGGGACACCCAATCAAACTTCTTACCAGGTCTTGCAGAATGTCCCCCATCCCAACTGGACTGGCAGCGTCATCAATGGTAACGATTTTCGACTGATTCAGCTGAACGGCAACCCCATTGCTGACGGTGTGGCAACGCAGGTCTATTCGCTCTACCGCGGACCTATTCTCGATCAGGTTGTTACCAACGTTGGCTATGGAGCAACGGGGAACGGAGTCACCGGGTATGACCCCAACTCCTTCGGCACCCGGCGCGCCGGTAACATGATGATCCGCAGCTACTTCATCGAAGGCAATAACGTCTTTAACAATACCACCCTGACGCGAACCACTCCCACCACCATTATGCTGGCTGATTTCATCAGTCCCGATACCAATCTTTCAACCTTGCTTTCAATCATCAATGGATTCAATACCACTGCTGCACCACAAGATCTGGAGTACATGCTCGGACCACGCGACAGCGGCAGCCCCGTCTTTTTTTTCGATAATGGTGTGTGGAAGATTGCCGGCGTCAGCAGTTTCATTGCAACGCAAAATGCACAAGGGCAAGGCCCGCAGGGAATCTATGGTGATGTATCAGGCTTTGCAGTTTTCGATGATTTCACCGCCAACTGGATTCATACCACAGCCATTCCCGAACCAGGCACGATAATCTTGACTTCACTGTTGGTCGCTGCAGGGCTTGGCGCTGGCTGGTATCGATATCGTTCACGCCAGAGGGATGAACAACAGTTGATCGACATGCCTGAATAACTGTTATGCCCCTGCTGGGCTTTCATCAATCAGCATCGTACGACGCTGCCCGGCTGCATCGCTGGCCGGCAGTGGCAGTCGCATAATAAACTTCGCGCCATGACCAAGAGAACTGTGCAAGATCACATCACCACCATGTTCCCGCATGATCTTGCGTGAAACCGCCAGGCCAAGCCCCGTGCCTTTGGAACCTTTGGTGGAGACAAACGGCTTGAAAATATTCGCCTGGATTTCTGGAGGGATTCCTGGGCCATTGTCCTGGACTACCAGTTGTGCCCAGCGGCCATTGTTTTCCAGTACGGTGGATATCGTAATTGTTGCGTCATTTGTCTCCTGCAATGCATCCACCGCATTGCTGACGATGTTGAGCAGCGCTTTATGCAATCCCTCAGCATCGGCTTGCAAGGGTTTTAACAGCGGATCATATTTCTTTTCAATCGTGATATTCAGTTCCCTGGCTCGCCCTTCCAGCAGGTCGATGACCTCGTTAGCCACAGTAGTCAAATCGGTTTCTTCCAGTGAAGGCTCACGCTCTTTGGAGTAGCTGAGCATATCCATGACCAGGTCGTAAATGCGAACCTGGTTCTTTTCCAGTGTTTTCCAGCCTTGCAGCAACAGCGGTCTGTTGTCTTCGTTGATGCCTAGTTTCAACAGATCGGAACCACTCTTCAGTCCCTGCAGAATATTCTTGATGTGATGACTGATCGCTGCAATGGTTTGCCCGACAGCTGCCAGGCGTTCTGACTGCATCATGGCACGATAGTATCGTGTATCTTCCAGCGCCAGTGCAGCCTGGTGAGCAATGGCGGCTGCCAGCATCAGATGATCTTCAGTGAGACGGGTGGTGCCTTCTCCTTGTTGAGCCAGATCAGCCATGTTGGCTTTGACATCAAGATACAACACCCCAATCGTTTCATGCCGACCCTTCATGGGCACGCACAATGCTTCCCGAATACCCTGCTCCTGCACACTGGGGCCTGCACGGAACCGTTTGTCATGGGCTGCATCGGAAGTGAGTACCCCCAGGCCTTTTTTCAGCACGTGATCCATGATCGTCTTGCTGATCGTGATCTTTTCACGCTGTTCCTTGCCTTCACGAAAACGAATCGACTTGGCCTCAAAACGGTCGTTGTCATGCCGAAGCATGAAACAACCCCGGTCCGCTTGAATCGTTTCAAAGATCAAATCCATGATCCGGTCGAGCAGTTGATCGTTATCGACAATGTGGCTGACTGCCTGCGTGGCCTGGTACATTACGCTCAAGTTAGCCAGGGCGTTTCGCAGCCAGGGGTTGGCTGCGGTTTCTGTCGGCTTGGCCAGCAACCGGGCGCCTGCGGTATCACTGACAGTTTTTACGATGGCTGACGGAACATCGTCGGCAGGCTTACCAACGAGGTCTACTTCTGCTGACTTGTTTTTAGGTTGCTCTACCGTTACGGTCTCTTCGTTGCCACTGAGTGCAAGATAAACAAGCGTGGTCTGGCCGATGCGGATTTCATCGCCCGGCTTGAGCACCACATCCTTGATCATCTTTCCATTGACGAAAGTGCCGTTGCTGCTGCCGAGGTCGAGTAATTGATGCGTGCCATTGGGCAGTAACCTCAATTCAGAATGACGCCGTGAGGCTTCAGTATCATGAAGACGTACGGTGTTATTCGCTTCACGCCCCAAGCCGACTACCTGGGTAGTCAGTTCAAAACGCTTGCCTTCATCAGAACCTTGAATGACGTACAGCGAAGCCACTCGGTTTCCTGTTCATGCACTATGAATTGTCTGCAAACAGCAGAGCCTGTCCGCCAGCGAATGGAGTTGCATATGCTGGTGTCTTTTCCTGACGTGCCAGGCACTATGATAATATAGCTTACCACGTTTCAATGTCCTCCCACAATCAGGCAGACGGAACAAGTATCATGTCGCTCTCATCAGAAGAACTGAACCTGATCCAACTCACACAAAAGCTGCTGGATGCCATCACAGCGAAAGACTGGGCGGTCTATCAGGCACTCACCAATTCCTCGATAACCTGTTTTGAACCAGAAGCATGTGGAAACCTGGTGCAGGGTATGCCCTTTCATCAGTTCTATTTCCAACTGGGAGGCGGTTCACGGCCCGGCCTGGTCACACTGGTTCAGCCACATGTTCGCATCATGGGCGATGTGGCCGTGGTCAGTTACATTCGTCTGATTCAAAGCGTAGCCGACACGGGGCCACAGACCGTTGCTTTTGAAGAAACACGGATCTGGCAGAAAAATGGCTCTGCCTGGAAACAGGTACACTTTCACCGTTCTGCTGCAGGTTCCACCCGAAAGGAATGAACCAATCGTAACTTTCAGGCATCACAATGTAGGTTGACTTCTGGTTCTCGACTGCTGGCTTCTTGATGCAGACGTTGTAGAATTTCAGAGCTATGCACCCGGAGAGGTGGCAGAGTGGTTGATTGTGCAGCACTGGAAATGCTGTGTCCATGAAAGTGGACCGGGGGTTCGAATCCCCCCCTCTCCGCTGGTTTTGTTTTACTATTGCAGGTTATAGAGATGTAAGATTCTTAATGCCGCAATGTGACAGGTCTATCATAAACCGAAAATTCGATTTCCGTAGCGGATGGAACAATCAGTCTGGTAGTGTCACTCCATAGAATTCCACAAGCTGCAATGAAATTCATGTTCAGATGGAGGAACCTCCACGATGAACCGCACCAGTATGATGCAACGTGGTCTGGCTCGTACAGAACCGTGGGACATGATCATCATTGGTGGCGGTGCAACCGGTGTGGGCATTGCAGTTGATGCCGCTTCGCGGGGCTATCAGATCATCCTGCTGGAACAGCACGATTTTGGTAAAGGGACTTCGAGCCGAAGCACCAAGCTTGTGCATGGCGGTGTGCGATATCTGGAACAGGGCAATCTGTCTCTGGTGATGGAGGCACTGAAAGAACGTGGCTTGCTCCGTCAAAACGCTCCACATCTGGTTTGCGACTTGGCATTTGTTGTTCCCAGCTACACCTGGTGGGAATCGCCTTTTTATGGCTTCGGTCTGAAAGTCTACAATCTGCTATCAGGCAAGTACAAGTTTGGCCCCACCGAACGACTTTCCAAAGAAGAAACCCTGCAACGACTGCCCAACATCAAGACGGAGGGACTGCGAGGTGGAGTGGTTTATTACGATGGCCAGTTTGACGATGCTCGCTTGTTGATCAATCTGGTAACCACCGCGGCAGAGCAGGGTGCCACCCTCCTCAATTATGTTGCAGTGACAGGATTGCTTCAGGATGACGATGGCTTTCTTCAGGGTGTGCGGGCACGCGACATGGAAACAGGTCGCGAACACACCCTTCAAGGAAAAGTTGTCATCAATGCGACTGGAGCTTTCAGTGATTCCATCCGCCAAATGGCTGATCCAGATGCCAGGAACATGATTGTACCCAGCCAGGGTATTCATCTGGTGTTTGATCGTTCCTTCCTTCCCGGCGACAGTGCCATCATGGTACCTCACACGACCGATGGTCGCGTCATGTTTGCTATCCCCTGGCACGGACATACTCTCGTGGGTACCACCGATGTTGCCATCGAAAAGGCAACGCTGGAACCGCAGGCCACCCAGCAGGAAATCGAGTTCATCCTCGAAACCTCGGGACGTTATTTGCAGAAGGCACCAACGCGAAGTGATATCCTCAGTGTGTTTACTGGCATCCGGCCGCTGGTGCAATCGGGGCATGGCAAGAACACTGCTGCACTTTCCCGCGATCATACCATCCACATTGATAACTCCGGGTTACTCACCATCGCAGGGGGCAAATGGACCACTTATCGCAACATGGCACAGGACGCGGTCGATCAAGCCATCACCCTGGCTCAATTGGAAGAGGAGCCCTGCATCACCCGAACACTGCAGATTCATGGTTACCATCAGAATGCAGAACAATTCGGACCATTGGGTGTTTACGGTGCCGATGCACCAGCCATTCTTGATCTTGGTCGTCAGGATGTTTCACTGAAAGTAAAACTACATCCTGATTTGCCTTACATACGTGCCGAGGTGGTGTGGGCTACCCGTTATGAAATGGCACGAACCGTGGAAGATGTGCTGGCACGACGCACCCGAGCTCTCTTTCTGAATGCCCACGCTGCTTGTGCGATGGCTCCTGCTGTTGCGTCGATCATGGCAAAAGAACTCGGATATGATGCGGCTTGGGAAGCTGACCAGGTCAAACAATTCGAAGCAACTGCCAGCCAGTATTTGCCGATGGAGCAACATGCCCGGAAAGGATAAGCCTTTAGTCAGATCGTTTTACCAAGTACCAGCAGAAGTGCTGGCGCCGGCTCTGTTGGGTACTATTCTGGTCAGACAATCGGGGAACCGGCTGTTCCGTGCACGCATTGTTGAAACCGAAGCGTATGTCGGAACCCACGACCTGGCGTGTCATGCAGCCAAGGGGCGGACGAAACGCACTGAAATCATGTTTGGCCCGGCAGGTATTGCCTATGTCTACCTTATTTACGGCATGTATCACATGTTGAACATCGTTGCCAGCCGTGAGGAAGATGCCCAGGCTGTGTTGATCCGTGGTGCAGTGCCACTGGATGACTGGAATGCTGATCTATCGGGGCCGGGCAAACTCGCCCGCCAGTTTGGGATTACCAGAGAACACAACGGCTGGGATTTAACGCATCCTGATTTCTGTCTACATCCCGGTGGAACCGATCGGCCGGTTATCCAAATCACGAAACGCATCGGCATCGACTATGCGGGCGAATGGAAAGATAAGTTATTGCGGTTCATTGATGGTCGATATGTCAAACGGTGAGTTATGGATTGGTGCCACCCATCCGCCTGACGCCAATTTCCACTTTCTCTAACTGTTGATTAGCCCTAGCCAGTTGTTTGTTGGTTTCTTCCAGTTGTGAATTAACATGATTCAACTCAGCCTGGAGCGAATCAAGTCTGTCTGTGACAGGCGACAGGCAGCCTGCGAGCATTGGCATCAACAAGCAAATCATCAGCTTTTTCATGGTGATACCCCCTCGCATCGTTCATCGTCCAGTAGCCCGTTCCTTCTTGATTTTCTTCTACCCTATGGTGAAAAAAGTTCTTGGCTAGAATCAGATACCTTTCAGAGGCTTCCTTCATATGAAAGTCTCTGCCAGTTGGTGCACGTCATTCCTATGAGATGGAAGCATGGCAGCATTTATCAAGCTCAGTGCATTTGCAGATGAAATCAGTCCTGATCCGGTCGAGCAGTTCGATTTGCTCGCTCGCTGCAAGGTGCGACATGTTGAGTTACGCTCAGCCTGGAAAACCAATGTGCTCGATCTGAGCGAAGAACAGATCAGTACAATTGAAAAGCTGCTCAAAGAACGAGGCATGGCTCTGTCTGCGATCGGTTCACCGATTGGCAAAGTGAAAATCACCGACCCGTGGGAGCCTCATTGGAAACGATTTCAGCGTGCTGTCGAACTGGCAAAACGATTTAACACGCCGAACATCAGAATCTTCAGCTATTATCCCGCAGACGATGGCAAACCCTGGTCGGATCATCGCCCTGCCGTGTTGGACAGAATGCAGCAGAAAGTTGAATATGCAGAAAAAGCAGGCGTTCGATTAGTGCATGAAAATGAGTCACGCATCTACGGAGAAGATCCTGTCCGCGTGCTCGATCTGTTCCGTTCCATCGACAGCCCTGCATTCAAGGCAGTCTACGATGCTGCCAACTATGTGCATGGTGGCTACGAGCCGCTCAATGCCTGGCACATGACCAAATCCTTTACAACGCATCTCCACATTAAAGACTGGATTCACGGCCAGGAAAAAGGTGTGCTGGCAGGAACAGGTCAGGGACGTATCCCCGAATCGCTGGCTGATGCATGGCAGCTTGGCTACGAAGGTTTCGCTACCCTGGAGCCGCATCTGCTCGGCGGCGGTCCAACTGGTGGCATCACCGGACCGGAGCTATTCCCCAATGCTATTGAAGCACTGGTGAAAATTCTTAATCAACTGGGCTACCCTCACGATGCCCGTTAAATTTCCGATGAAGTAAAGAGTGCAGGCACCTTATGAAATTCGGCATTACCTATACGCTCAAAGACCATGAACTCGATACGCGTCATCTCCCCGATGACTGGCAGGAAGAACTCGATAGTCCAGTAACCATTGATGCTATAGCACAGGTTTTAGCGAAGATGGGCCACGAGGTCGTCAAACTGGGCGATGGTCCAGACCTGATCCAACTGCTGGGGCGCGAGAAGCCTGACATGGTGTTCAACCTGGCAGAAGGCCGTGGCGTTTCTCGATCACGCGAAGCCTGGGTTCCCTCCATTCTGGAAATGCTGGGTATTCCCTTTACCGCATCTGATCCTTTGACCTGTGCTGTGACTCTGGAAAAAGACTATGCCAAACGATTGGCAGCTGCTGCAGGAGTGCAGGTTCCTCCGGGTGTTGTCTTGCAGCCTGGCGATCCATTGCCTGATCCCCATTCATTGGGATTAACTTATCCGCTGCTCATTAAGCCAGCCTGGGAAGGATCGAGCAAAGGCATCCGACTGCGATGTCTGGTTCACCAACCCAATGAACTTCTGGCTGTCATTAAAGAAGTTCGAGGCGATTACGCTCAACCCGTTTTGATCGAAGAGTTCATTCAAGGCGATGAGGTAACAGTGGGATTAGTGGGCAATGGTCAAGAACTGGCATGTATTGGGATGATGCACATACAACCGAAACAACATAACAATCACTTTATTTACAGTCTGGAAGTGAAGCGCGATTGGGAAAACCAGGTCACCTACCACTCGCCGCCCAATCTGCCTGCAACAGTGCTGGAGAAGACAGCGAACGCAGCCAAACAGGCATTTCTGGCCCTGGGCTGCAGAGATTTAGCCCGTGCCGATTTCCGTATTCGAAATGGAATACCTTACTTTATCGAGATCAATCCACTGCCAGGCCTGAATCCCGACTACAGCGATCTGGTGATATTATCCCGCCAGATGGGAATCGATTACGAATCACTGATCAAATCGATCGTGGAAGCTGCACTTAAACGTTGTCAGAGTTCACTCAAATAATGTCATGCGGAACGGGTGTCACGGTTTGCCCGTACGCACACTAACCATGCGAATTCACTGATTAGTTATTACTGCAATCTCACTTAGACCGCAGGCAGTTGCATCGGCACGCCCAGACGACGGCTGGCAAAGCGTTCAATCTGCGATGCTACCGATTCACCGTGCGTCAGAAAGGCAAAGTGGCCTGCAAAATCAATCGTTTGCAATGCCATGCGAGGCAGCATACGCCGCCAGGGCTTCCAGGACTCCGGAGTCCCGAACACATCATGCGTGGCAGACTGTATCAATAACGGAACCTGTCGAAGGCGATCGATGTAATGATCTATATCAAACTGCGATAGCAGTTCCAGGCGACGGGAAACCACGCCGATGTCAGTGCGTCGGCAAAGCGTTACCGCCAGTTCCAGTAGTTGCGGAAGTATCCAGCGTGTTCCAAACATGAGGGAAAACAGATTCTCGCTGCTGGCATTTTGATGAGCTGGCTGCAACACCTGCTGGAGCAGCAATTCGTTGAGAAGGGTCGAATATGAAGGAGCAATTCCCTGGGCAATAATCCCAGCGATTCTGCCTGGGCACTGTCGAGCTGCTTCTAAGGCACTAATGGCACCAAAGCCGTGACCAAAAATCAAGGGCCGTTCCAGCCCAAGAGCCTTCTGAAACTCAATGCAGTCTGTTCCTAATTGCTCCATGCCTGTTCGAACCGAAAGATCGTAAGGCGAATCTTCGCCACGGCTTTGCAGAACATAGACACAGAATTGCTGACTCAGTCTGCTGGCAAGAGGCAACGATATATCCATTCCACCAGCCAAACCGCTCAGCACAATAAGGGGAGGAGAATCTGGATTGCCTATCACAAAATAGCGAGCGAGGTAACCTGGAAGATGGGCAATTTTGCTGCCGTATGCAATTGGTTCGCTAGCCAATCCTTGGCGATTCCATTTCTCAGTCTGAAGCATAAAATCATCCTTGCTCTGAACGTCTATACTTTAAAGCACTAACTGTGCCAAACTAGGTTTTTAGATTATTCCCCTTATTTAAGCAAAACATCAACCGTTAATGTTTATCGAACATTGGCGATTCATTAACGATTATTACCGGATAACCATTTAAAGCCTGATTACATTCACCTATAATCAGATTAACGAGAGTTCGTTACCGAATGTGAATGCCAAATTATGCTGCTGAAGAAGTGGATTCTGATCGCACTGGGTTTTCTCATATTTATTTATGGGTTAGTCGTAATCATTTATTCTAACAGCACAAAGGAAATTGGTGTTCGATGCGCTTTCGACACTCAAATCCAGGCTGTTTATCCCAGCCATCTTGTTGATGGACTGGCACCGCAAGGTAAGCCAGCCAAAGACGATACCATCACAGCTATCGCTGGTGTTCCAATCAGAAACTGGTCGGATTACCTCCGAACATTAGATTCCTTACGTCGAATCGAAGGTCGAGGCGTCGCGGATACCTCCAGTTTCCAGGAACTGGAAGAAGTTGCCAGGCAGGGAAATTATGTCGTATCTCGAGATCACAAAACTCTTGTGCATATTCGCTTTCTTTCCAACGGTGTTGAAAAGCAGGCTTGGTGCGTCAGCACGGGCCCGCCTCCTTCAGAATTTCTCCCTTCGCTGACATGGTTCCTGATCAAGCTTACCCTCTTGCTGATCGGTGCTGCAGTTTTCTGGAAGCGGAGCAATGACACGGTAGCAGTGCAGTTTTACCTTCTCTGCATCTGCAATGTCGGCGCTTTCATGGGCGGCTATCACTGGCTGCGCGTTTCGCAAGATCCAATTCTGACAGTCATCTTCATGACCAGTGCCGTTCTGCTGCCTGCAGTCAGTCTGCATTTTTATCTGGTTTTCCCTCGCCCCAAGAAGTTGGTTGAGAAACATCGAGGCTTATCTCTTGTACTCCTTTATAGTCCAGCCCTGATACTGCTGGCGACAATGCTGATTACCATGATTTCAGCCATTGTCGTGCATCGCCTGCAGCGAGATCCTGAACTCGTTCGCGATCTGCAGGGCGCATTACTGAAAGAAATCTATATTGCCTTGGGGTTGGCTGCGGCCCAGTTCGCTGGTTGCATCCTCAGCCTGGCACATAGTTTCTGGTCAAGTAAATCGGGCAGTCAGGAAAGGCAACAGGTGAAGTGGATTCTTGCTGGAGCCAGCGCTGCTGCTGTGCCTATTGCCTATACACTCTGGCTGGCAGCTACCGATTCCGAAGCCTTCGGTATGGGTGGAGCTACCTGGCCCATGTTCCTGGCATCACTTTCCATCACGCTCGCCTATGGAGTCGGTATTTCCAGGTATGGTTTGCTCGATGTAGGTGCCATCCTCAGTCGATCCCTGCTCCCTTTGGCTGTCAGTCTCGGCGTGGGCTTGTCCTATGCCCTGGTTGTCTTCACTGGCATGCTCATCATGGGAGAGCAGGGCATCTTCACTGCTCCTTTAAGGCAGGCAACGTGGGTCAGCGTATCTGCCATCGTCATGCTGACTATTCTTGATCTGGCACGCAACCGCATACGTACTATTCTCGATCGAAGACTGGACAAGACTCGAATATTGCTTGATCAGACACTGCAGAGGATGAATCTGACAGTGGAACAACAGCTCGATACGACGACATTAGCCAGGCGTTTTCTGCATGCCATTGCCGAGTTGATCGATCTGGAGGAAGGTTCCATTTTCCTCAAGCAAAAAAATGGAAGCGAGTACAAGCTGGTGGCTCATCTGGGCGCCATTCCCCGGCAGAATTCCCTCATCGCGGGCACTCCGCTGGTTGATACGCTGAAAGAATTGCCGATGATCCGTATTCGTCAGGCGGGCAGTCTGTCACCGGAGCCAGCACAGCGTCAACTCAAAGAACTGCATGGTGAGCTTGCCTTGCCCCTGCGTTATGAAAATGACCTCTTAGCCATTCTGATCATTGGCCATCGCGAAGGCAGGCAGCTCGATATACCCACGCTGCACCTGCTGACGACGTTTTCCCAGATTGCCGGGCTGGCGCTTCATGGTGCTGAAGGCCATGCTGCCATGGATTCGTTGAACCGCGATCTACAGGAGAAAGTTCAAAAGATTTCTGAACAGCAACGGCGAATCGTCACATTGCAAAGCCAGTTGTCGCAGTTGGGTGCCAGCAAAACATCTTCAGCTGATCTGCAACTTCCTGCACCAGTTCCTTTTGCCAGTAAAGACCCCATTTCCGTGCAGGCTCCCAGTCTTGATGGGATTGTGGGCAGCAGCAGGGTTATGAAAAAACTGCAGAACGCTGTCCGCAAAGTTGCACACAGTCAATCTGCTGTCCTTATTCGTGGTGAAAGTGGAACAGGCAAGGAACTCTTTGCCAAAGCCTTGCACGATGGTAGTCCTCGGGTCAAAGGGCCTTTTGTCAAGGTGCATTGTGCAGCGCTGGCTCCCGGATTGCTCGAAAGCGAGCTCTTTGGCCATGTAAAAGGTGCGTTCACCGGCGCCATCAAAGATAAGCCAGGCCGGTTTGAACTCGCCGATAAGGGTACTTTATTCCTTGACGAAATTGGTGATATCAATCTTGAAGTGCAGACCAAGTTGCTGCGCGTGCTGCAGGAAATGACGTTTGAACGCGTTGGCTCTACGGTTTCCCAGACGGTGGATGTCCGCATCATTGCCGCCACCAATCAGGATCTTGAAAGGCTGATGAAGGAAGGCAAATTCCGTGAAGACCTCTTTTTCCGACTGAATGTCATCACCATTCGCACTCCATCACTTCGCGAACGCCCCGAAGATATCCTTGAACTGGCCGATCACTTCCTCAAGATTTATGCAACCAAGTCAAACATCCCTGTACCAGCACTCGACGATGATGCTGCTCTGGCACTCAAAGCCTATGCATGGCCGGGCAATGTGCGAGAGCTGGAAAATGTCATCGAACGTGCCGTGGTTCTTGTGGAAGGGAACAGTATCACACTCAACGAATTGCCTACAGAAGTAACAGCAGTTGCAACAACGCCGGCGCGAATGTTTTCAGACTTGAATGAAGCAAACACCAGTTGGAACAGTGACGATGCAGACTGGGCTGCTCGGTATGAATCGGAAGAACGTCAGCGATTGATCCAGGCGATGTCACAAGCGGGTGGCAATAAATCGAAAGCAGCCCGCCTTTTGAACATGCCTCGCAGCACTTTTGTCAGCAAGATGGAAAAGCATGGCTTGCTGCCACGCCGGGTGTAAACTTACTTTAAACAGACCTGGAAGATTTCCCTTCACAAAAAAAACACTCGCAGTATTGAGACTACGAGTGTTTGAGTTCAACTTTTCCCCTCGTGGAAAAGGGAACCCCTTAACTCAGTTCACCAACCTTGTAGCGTTTGAAACCAACTACTTCAAGCTTGGTTGGAGCCAGCACATCCGTGATTGACTTGCTATCGTCTTTAACGAATTTCTGTTCGAGCAGTACGTTTTCGCTGATCCAGGTTTTCACCTTGTTCTCAACGATCATCTGGACCACCTTTTCAGGCTTACCAGTTGCTTTGGCCTGGGCTTCAGCAATTTCCCGTTCCTTGGCGATGACATCTTCAGGAATGTCGCTGCGAAGAGCATACTTGGTCTGAGCAGCAGTGATGTGCATGCTCACTTCCTTGAGCAGATCTTCGTTCACGCCCGAAGTGGCACCCTTCAGTTGCAGCAGCGTTCCGACTGTGCCATCGTGATGCACGTACTGGCCAAATGGGCCGCCATTGAGAACAGCAAATCGTGCCACTTTCATATTTTCGCGAATCAGACCGATCAGTTCTTCAATACGATCCTTGATGGTGCGCTTGCCATCAAAGGAAGCAGCATTGAGTTCATCCACCGAACCAGGAACCTTGGGAGCTTTCACCAGGTACTCGGCAATTTCATTGCCCAGCTTCAGGAAGCCATCAGCCTTGGTGACAGGTGCACTTTCGCAGCGCAACTCCACAATGGCTGCCTTGCTGTGGTCAGGCGAGATGCGAACAAATACGCGACCTTCGGCAGCTTCACGATCAGCCTTGCCTGCTGCAATGTTGGCATTGCGTTTGCGCAGTTCATCCATCGCCTTCTGGAAATCTCCACCGGCTTCGGTCAGGGCCTTTTTGCATTCCATCATCGGGCGATCAGTCATGTTTCTCAGCCGCATTACGTCAGCGGCATTGATTGCAGTGCTCATGCGTCAATCCTTGTGAGGAAAAGTAGCCAGCAATCTTGCCAATAGCCCGACGGGGCATCAGCGGGAAGACTGCTGACCATCGTAGTTCATTTTAGCAATGGTTATTAGAGAAGAGCAGGAAGCCAGTGAAGATGTTCATGCAAAGATGCAGTTCGGTACTGGCTTCAAGCTCCTTGTCTTCGTTATTCAGCGGCAGCAGTGGCTGTCTCAGCGGGTGCCACTTCGGGTTTTTCGCTGCTCCCGTCAGACTGCTGCTGACCGCGATCGCTACTTCGGCCACCACGATCACCGCCCCGGTTACCACGGTCGCCACCTCGGCCACCGCGATCACCACCCCGGCCACCGCCTTTGCGGTCGCCTCGGCCTCGGCCACGCTCGCCTCGTTCTTCACGCGCGGGCTTTTCTTCCAGTTGCTTCAGCAGTTCGGGTGGAATGGCTGCCTTGCCTTCGATCACGGCCTGGGCCAGCTTTGATAAAATCAGTTCGATGGATCGGATGCTGTCATCGTTGCCGGGAATGGGCAGATCGACGGTGTCAGGGTCGCTGTCGGTATCAATGAGAGCAACAACCGTAACACCCATCTTGCGGGCTTCCTTCACCGCAATGTGTTCCTTGTGCGGATCAATCACGATTAACGCTTCAGGTATGCGGTTCATGTCGCGAATACCCGACAGATTGCGGAAAATCTTCTTCCGTTCGCGGGTAATCGAAGAGATCATTTTCTTGCTGTAGGTGTGAATCTGGCCGGTTTCCTCGAGCGATTCAAGATTGGCCAATCGCTGGAGTCGGCTGCGGATGGTGCGGAAGTTGGTCAGCGTGCCGCCCAGCCAGCGTTCGTTCACGCAAGGCATGCCGCAACGCTTGGCTTCGCGTTCCACAATTTCCTTGGCTTGTCGCTTGGTGCCAACGAACATCACCAGTTTGCCCTGGCTGACGATCTTGGTCACATATTTGTAAGCTCGTAATAAACCACGCAGGGTTTCCCGAAGATCAATGATGTGGATGAGGTTGCGTTTGCCGTAGATATAAGGCCTCATCTTCGGGTTCCAGCGGCTTGAACGGTGTCCATAATGCACGCCGGCTTCGACTAATTCCTTCACTTCGATCAGTGCCACAAATCCCTCCAGGCCCTGTGAGTAGGGCTGTCTGTTGTTCCCTCAGGTCACGGCGGCTTGTACGAAGCCAGGCCGTTACGCTTTATGCACAACCACGGGCCAGTTAATGTAGGGTTGAAACACTACCTTGGACAGGGTATCTTGTTTCTCACTGTAGCTTTAACTGCATTCCCTGACTGGATATGGGATTACGCCCATACAGGATTCTTTATGCCCAGCATTACCCATGAACTCTCCAAACTTCGTGAAGAAATAAGCAAACATGATCGCCTTTATTATGTAGATGCTACCCCCGTTATTTCTGATCGTGAATACGACAAACTCATGCAGAAGCTGCTGGAACTCGAAAAGCAGCATCCCGAATTGATCACGCCTGACAGTCCATCGCAGCGGGTAGGTGGCGAACCCATCGCAGGTTTTGTGCAGGTTCGCCACAGCGTGCCCATGCTTTCGATTGACAACACCTACAACGAAAGCGAACTGCGTGAGTTCGACCAGCGAGTTCGCAAACTGCTGGGCACCGATGACTTCCTCTATATCGTTGAGCAGAAGGTGGATGGCGTCTCTGCATCGCTGGTTTACGAAAACGGCATCCTCGTGCAGGCAGCCACCCGTGGTGATGGCGTTACTGGCGATGACATCACCCACAACGTCCGGACCATTCGCCAGATTCCACTGAAACTGCAGGGTAAGCCGCCGGCCCGTCTGGAAGTCCGAGGCGAAATCTACATGACCAACGCGGAGCTTTCCCGGCTCAATGTCATCCAGAAGGAACGCGGGGAGAACATTTTGAAGAATCCGCGCAACGTCACCGCGGGTACTTTGAAACTGCTCGATTCCCGTATCGCAGCGGAACGCAAACTCCATTTCTTCGCCTACGGCGAAGGCTCGCTCGATGGCTTGCCTGTCAAAGCCCACAGTGGCTTTCTCGACTTCATCAAATCGCTGGGCATTCCTGCTGTCTCGCATAGTCAGCCGGTGAAGACCATTGATGAAGTACTCGCCTATTGCCAGACTGATCTGGAAAACAAGCACAGCCTCGATTACGAAACTGATGGCATGGTCATCAAGGTTGATCGGTACGATCAACGCATGAAACTGGGGGTGACCACCAAATCTCCTCGCTGGGTGATTGCCTACAAAGTAGAACTCTGGCAGGCGAGCACCACGATTAACAGTGTCACGCTGCAGGTAGGCAAAACGGGTATGATCACCCCGGTAGCAGAACTGGAACCGGTAGAAATTGATGGCACCACGGTGAGCCGGGTCAGTCTGCATAATTTCGATGACATTGCACACAAGGATATCCGTGTGGGCGACTGTGTAGTTGTTGAAAAAGCAGGGAAGATCATTCCGCATGTGGTTCGCGTGGAATTGGAAAAACGACCTGCCAAAAGCAAGCCACTGTTGCCTCCAACACATTGTCCAGTTTGTAAGGGAAATGTTGCCAAGGATGAAGGTGGCACCTATCTCCGGTGTATCAACCCCAGTTGCCCGGCACAACTCAAAGAACGCATTCGCTTCTTTGCCACTCGGCAAGCCATGGATGTGGAAGGCCTTGGACCTGCGGTCATTGATCAACTGGTGGATCAGAATCTGGTGAAATCACTGCCTGATTTGTATGAGCTTACACTCGATTCGCTGATGACGTTGGAACGAATGGGAACGAAGTCAGCTCAGAATCTGCTCGATGGCATTGCGAAAAGCAAAGAGCAGGGGCTGGCCCGCGTGCTCACGGGCTTAACCATCCGGCATGTGGGTGTCAGCACAGCCAGGCTGCTGGCGAGCGAGTTCGGCTCGATAGATGAACTGGCCCAGGCAGGGGAAGATCGCATCTCGCGCATCGAAGGCATTGGGCCGATCGTCGCCGAGAGCATCGCCGAATTCTTCCAGCAGAAATCAAACCGGGAACTGATTGACCGTCTCAAAGCTTCTGGCGTGAAACTCACTGAAGATCGAAAGGCACCTGCCGCTGGCACCGACGATTCTCCCATCGCAGGCAAATCGTTCGTCGTCACTGGCACACTCGAAACCATGGGCCGCGATGACATCGAACAGCTTATCCGCGATCACGGCGGCAAAACGTCATCCAGTGTCAGCAAGAAAACCAACTACGTGGTAGCAGGGGACAAAGCAGGCAGCAAGCTGGATAAAGCCAAAGAACTCGGAGTTGAAGTGCTCAGCGAGAAAGAGTTTCTGGCGATGATCAAAAAATAAACCTCGTCACAACATGACGAGGTTGTGGAATGTGGATAATGGTCTACTTAATCGCCTTCAGAAGTTCGTCCACGAAGGCATCTTCGTCTTCCTGCTGCTGTTTCACCTGGGCAGCCTTTTTGCGATATCCAAAACGCTTTTCAAACAGCGGAGCGGTCAGGTTATCAACCGGTGCATAATCATCAGTCAGAATGATTGGTGTCCATGGCAGAATTTTGTCCTTCTTATACAGACTTTCCAGCCAGGTGGGATCACGCCAGCGTGTGTTCAGATAGGTTGTCAGTGTTTCTGGTCGGATCACATGGGAAACCGTATGCTTTGGAGACTTTTCTTCTTCGTACTTCTTGTCCAGCTCGCCGAGATACTTTTCATAGTCATCCCAGTTCTGCTTCGTGGCGCTGCCGACCACAATTACGGTGTCGTGACCAGTGAAGTAATCAAGATCGGTCGGCTTGAGATAGGGTGAGTGTTCATCATGCTGCCTTTTCTTCAGCCAGGCAATTTGCGTCGCATATTTGGTGGCATCCAGGTCTTTGATGGCATCTTCCAGCAGCCCCTTGGACAAGGGTTCGATGTACTTTTCCAGTTCATTCTTCTTCAGGTATTCAATGATCTTCTGGCGATCCCTGGCAGCTTCGGTCAGAATCAGCACGACATTGTCATCACCAAATGCCTTTCGCATGGTCGCGATAAAACTGGGAAGGAATTTGCCGATGGAAACATGGTCAATGACTAATGACATCACCAGTCCATTCGGTGTCAGCAGGTTTTTCATCTGCTGATCGAATTCGAGTGTGGTCAGGTGGAACGGAACCGACAGATCATTGAAGGCATCACCGAAGATGAACTCATACTTGTCATTGGTCTTTTGCTTGTCAAGCACGTACAGCCGAGCATCTTCGTTCTTGGTAACCAGGCGTGGGTCATTTTTGGGGGCACCCATGAATCTTTCAGCTACATAGGTGACTTTCGGGTCGATCTCCGCCACCTCGATGTGGCAATCCTTGTAGGTGTGATGAAAAAAACGCTGCATGGTGTACCCACCGCCACCAATGAACAATTCGCTGTGCTTGGTACTGCCTTTGCGATTGAGTTGCCAGCCTACCAGTTCTTCGTAAATGCGAAGGTATTCATATTCAAGGTAAGCGGGGTCTGAGACATCAGAATGGGAATGCGTGAGGTTGTCCAGAATCAGGTAGTTCAGTTCTCGAACCTCCTGTGTCATGGCATCGGTGTGATCATCCGTGATAACTCGCAAGGTGTAATAGTTGCTTTCCTTGAAATACGGAGCGTTTTCATACAGTCTTGATATTTCAGCATCCTTGATGCGTTGAAACAGCGACCTAGGTCTTTTCGGATCATATTCGTCGATATTCAGGTAAGCAGGTCGCCCCAGTTTGTCGATGAGTGTATCGCGAGTCTGGACATACTTATCTGGAAACAGAAAACCCAGCGTGGCTATGGCCAGCACCAGGCCTGCTACAGCTCCCCCCACATACTTCGTGCCAGAATAAAACAGTCCACCCGCCAATGGTGCCATGACAATCAACAGCGTGCCTACACCATAAAGGAGTACACGGGTACTGAACTCTTCGATCAGGAAGAAACCGGTGGCAAAGGTTCCCAGAATCGAACCAATGGTGCTGAATGCATAGATACGTCCAACTATGGAGCCGGTGTTCTTCAGGTCTCGAATGATGAGCTTGATAACCATCGGCGAAATCATGCCCAGCACAATGGTGGCAGGAAGGAAGATGATCGAGGTGTACACCACGATTCGCCACATCAGGCTGACTTCGCCCTTTTCATAAATCTTCCAGTTGCAGATGGTATCTGCCAGGATAGGAATCGCCATGCTGAGCAGCCCGGCAAAGAGGAGAAACCAGCCGAGCGTTGCCCGTCGTGGAAACCTGTCCGCCAGCCAGCCTCCCAGCCAGGCACCGATACTGATGCCACCTAGGCATACACCAATGATGCTGGTCCAACTGTAAAGATGCTGGCCGATGTAGGGCGCCAGGATACGACCTGCTACCAGTTCAATTACCATGATGCAGAAGCTGGCCGTAAACGTGACAAAGTAGGCGAACAACGTACCCGATTTCATGGTTTATCCTTCAATGATTCCGATGGGTCGATGCTACGCTCAAGGGCAAACCGCGTCAAGTAATGGAAGCAAATAAGCTGATAGCTGGCAGCAGTAAGCTGTCAGCTATCAGCTATGAAAGTGCACTCATATAAACAGCGAGCTGCCAAATTACTGGGTTGTTTTTTCCATCTCGGCAAGCAACTGGTCTACTGCCTTGTCCATCGCCTGGCCGCGTACATTGGTAAAGCGAATCTTTCCCGTGTGATCCAGAACATAAATGGTGGGGAAGCTGCGGACTTTCCATTCCCGGCATATTGGGCCACTGGTAGTCTTGTCGTAAAACGAACGCCACGTGACCTGATCCTTCTTGCTCCGCTCTTTGACCATGTCGCGGTTCTGGTCAGTATTGATGCCAATCAGTGCAAAGGGTTTGCCTTCGAGCCTCTTCACAAGCGACCGCTCGTGAGGAATCATGGCTACACAGGGTGGTCACCAGAAACCCCAGAAATCGAGGACAACCACCTTGCCTCGATAATCACTCAGCTTGAATGCGACGCCGTCTACATCTTCACCTGAAATTTGTGGAGCCATTTGGCCAATGCTGGTGCCAACGGGCACGCTGGGGTCAGCTATGGGCGGGGCATCTTCCGGCGCGGGATTAGTCTTAACAACCTTGGGTGGGACATCGTTCTTCTGGGCAACAGGCTTTTCGCCATCGCCTTTGAAGATCAGATAACCCATAAACCCGATCAGAACCAGAAACACCACCGCTGCTAACGAAAGCAGTGCTTTTTGCATGGGCGGATACCTCCCGGAGGAAATGGATACTCAGCAAGCTATACCATACACTTGTCCCGCCATAGACACAATGGGCTGGATGCGGACAATAGCATTATCATCGAAATTCCATTCTGGATGACATCATGAAAACCCGGCAACTGGGTAACTCCGATCTGCACATCACGAAAATCGGCTTGGGTGCCTGGGCTATTGGCGGAGGCAACTGGGCCTTCGGATGGGGGCCTCAAGACGATGCTGACTCCATCGCTTGCATACACGAAGCGGTCGATGCGGGTATCAACTGGATCGATACTGCACCGGTGTATGGCTTGGGGTATTCCGAAGAAATTGTCACGAAGGCGCTCAAAGGAATGGCACAGAAACCCTATATCTTCACCAAGTGTGGACGCATCTGGGATGACAAGCGGCAAGTTGGCAAAAGCCTGAAACGGGATTCCGTGCGTCGCGAATGCGAAGCCAGCTTGAAGCGGCTCAACATCGAGAGGATCGATCTCTATCAGATGCACTGGCCTGAGCCTGATGAAGATGTCGAAGAAGGCTGGGAAACCATGGTCAAACTGAAAGAGGAAGGCAAGGTTCGCTGGATAGGTGTTTCCAATTTCAATGTGAGTCAGTTAAAACGAGCTGAGCGGATAGCGCCGATCACTTCGCTCCAGCCACCCTATTCACTGATTCGCCCGGAAGTTGGTGCGGAGGTACTGCCTTATTGTCTTAAGCAAAACATAGGAGTGATTGCCTACTCGCCAATGGGTTCAGGCTTGCTTACGGGGACCATGACGAGAGAACGCATTGCCCAATTCCCGGAAGATGATTTTCGGCGAAACAGCAAGTTTTACCAAGAGCCACAATTATCCAAAAACTTGCAGCTTGCTGAACTCTGCAAAGAGATAGGCCAGCGACATGGCAAAAATGCTGGCGAAGTAGCCATCGCCTGGGTGCTGGCTAACCCCGCAGTCACCGGTGCCATCGTCGGCGCTCGCAAGCCCGGACAGGTCGCAGGCTTCATCGGCGCCATGGATTGGCAACTGCCTGAAAGTGAATTGGTGGGACTCGATGGTATAGTGTCATGATGCTACATCTGTATCATTCTCGATCAAACAATACATTTCACTGGCTCAAGAACTTTCGTTCTCCAACATCAATGCAACTCTGCCACGGTGTCGATCAATACGAACTTGGTTTCTTTTCGTGCAGCGTAATGCCATTGGCACACTGATTGCTTTGATGCGAAATACCTGAAGTGTTTCGCTTGGCATCCGCCTCTTGATCTCTCCTCGGCATGCAGGTGATCTGCTTTCAGACTCGCTGATGCAAACACTTTTCCTGTTTCAAGGAGTCTGTCATGAGACGATGGCTGCGGTGCGCGCTGATGATGAGCCTGCTTACAGGCCCGATACCGATTCTGGCCCAGGGCCAAGGACAGCAGAAAACCTGTCCAACGAATGCCTCCACCAGCGGCAGCACAACAGGGAGCACGGCTTCAGCAACAGGGTCGGCAAACAACCAGGGCATGATGAATCCACAGCAGATCATCAACCAGATCAATCGGTTGGAGCAGTTGCTGCTTCAATTGCAATCTGGCCAGGTTACCCCGCCTGCAAATAGTGGCATCTCAACAGTCCAAGCCATTCAGATGATCAGGCAACGCATTACGATGCTGCGTACCCAGTTGGCACAGTTGCAGACGTCAGGGAATGCAAACTCTGCCATCATGTCCCAGAGCAGGCCACAACAAGGCGCTGGCTTTGGAAAAAGGAAGTGATGAAGTGAGGCTACTCCGATGCTGTTGGAACCAGATCCGCAGCATCGACAATCGTGTAACTGTATCCCTGTTCGGTCAGAAACAGTTGCCGATGGTGGGCAAAGTCGATCTCGCGGGTATCACGAGTGACGACGGTGTAGAAATGGGCTGATTCGCCACCAGCTTTCGGGCGCAAGATGCGTCCGAGCCGCTGGGCCTCTTCCTGGCGGGAGCCAAACGCACCGCTGATCTGAATCAACACATTGGCATCGGGCAGATCGATGGCAAAGTTGCCTACTTTGGAAAGGATCAGTTGCTTCACTTCGCCGGTGCGAAATTGTTTATACAACTGTTCCCGTTCCTCCTGTGGCGTAGCACCGGTGATCAAAGGCATGTTGAAACGATCACGCAGTTCGCGAAGCTGTTTGAGATACTGGCCAATGATGAGAACCTTGGCTGTCGGATAGCGTTTCAAGAGTGCTTCCACCACATCGAGCTTGGCTGGATTCTCGCTGGCTACCCTGTACTTATTGCGCAGTTCCGCAACGGCGTATTCCATCCGCAGTTCCTGGGGCAGCCCCAGCCGAACTTCAGTGCATTGTGCTTCTGCGATCCAACCCTGGCCTTCCAGTTCCCGCCAGGGCACATCGTACTTTTTGGGCCCGATCAGGGTGAAGACATCAGATTCTCTGCCATCTTCCCGAATCAGGGTTGCAGTGAGCCCAAGTCGGCGGCGGGCCTGTATCTGGGCGGTAATGCGAAAGACCGGGGCGGGCAACAGATGCACTTCATCATAGATGATCAACCCCCAGTCTCGCTGATCAAAAATCTTGAAATGGGGAAACTCATCAGTCTTGCTGTCGCGATAGGTGAGAATCTGGTAGGTGGCCAGCGTGACCGGGGCAATGGTTTTCGTCTCGCCGGTGTATTCACCGACGTCCGCTTCGGAGAGAGAAGTCTTGTCAAGAATCTCCCGATGCCATTGCTTGACTGCAGTGGTACCCGTGGTGAGCACCAGGGTCGATTTCTGCATCAAAGCCATCGTCGATAATCCGACAATGGTTTTCCCAGCGCCGCAAGGCAGCACAATCACACCAGAGCCGCCTCGCACATCGCCGCCTGCATAGAACACATCGCAGGCTTCCTGCTGATAGTCACGCACACCGAACGACAAACCGCCTCTGGTGATAGTTCGTAGCTGCAGAGCCAGGTCAGCGCCTTCAGTGTAACCTGCGAGATCTTCGGCAGGATAACCTACTGCGATGAGTGCCTGTTTCAAAACACCCCGGAAGCCGGTATCAACGGTGAAGCTGTCCGGCGTGAGGCGATCTCCCAGATAGACTGCAACTTTCTTTTGTCGCAACAGTTCGGTGAGCAGTGGTTTATCGGGGCAGACCAGTTTCAAATGTTCGCCATGCCGTTCCAGGCGAACCCGCCCGTATCGCTGCACCACTTCTTCAATATCGGGAGCGACGTTATGCGGTATCGGGAACTTGGTGAACTTCTGCAGGACTTCCACCATCTGGGTTGCGGTCATGCCTGCTGCAGCAGCGTTCCAGAGCGACAGGTTGGTCAAACGGTAGGTATGAATATGTTCCGGGCTTTTTTCGAGCTCAGCAAACGGAGCCAAGGCATCGCGCGCAGCGGCATACTTGGGATTATTGACTTCTACCAGGATCGTACGGTCACCCTGGATGATGAGCGGATTCAGCGGATCGTAATGCATCTGGATATGATAGGAGACGGTAAAGTACCAGAGCGTTATTCAGCCGGAGTTTGTGGGGTTGGAAGCTCCACAAAATCCGACTTGCTGCGTTGATATGCCAGATACGCTCGTATGGAAGGCATCAGAAAACAGAGTGTGATTACCAGGTGGAACGCTATCAGTGCAACCAGAGGCCACCAGGCAGGCAGATACTTGCTGAAAAATAACGACTGCTCACTGGCTTCCAGCTTGCGATATCGGTCCACCAGCATGTAGGCAAAACTGCTCGTCGTAATGATCCCCCACATGATCACCAGCCAGTAGATCAGCATGTCGGAAGTGAAGATCAGAAATACCGCAACTGCAATATGCGTTAAAGGCAAAACAACAGAAGTCCAGTTGAGTTGCTGGGTGTTGAAATTGGAGAGTGCCAGACCAGCGATGGCCAGCCGCTCCAGAATCAGAAGTGCCACCGCTATCATGAACAGCAACCGGCCGCGTTGTACCGTGGGATTCATGGTCAGTCCTGTTCCGACCGGGAGAGTGAAGAAGTCACACGAAGTCTCTTGTATACTTCATCATCCGATGAAATACTAGAGAATAGCTGGTGTTTTCTAGTGGTAGTGTAACGGGCAGCTTTACCGAAGGAAAGAGAGCGCGCTTGTACGGTCTTCTTTTTCTCATGGGTTCATCAGTTCTGCTCTTCTCGCAGGTCAGCGACGAAGGCATATATCTGAAGCGCAATGCGTCATCGTGGGCTGGTGACCTGCAACATCAGGATGTGCGAGTGCGAAGGGCAGCAGCCTATGCACTCGGGAAACTGAATAAGCATACCTTGCCCTACATCAACAGCTTGAACAAGGTTCTGCTGCAGGATACCGATGCAACAGTGCGAGCCAGTGTTGCCAACACTTTGGGAGAATTAGGTGGTCTGGCTCCAACAGAAGTTACTGCTGGCTTAAAGCAATCAATGGAAAAGGAAAAGGAAGTTGCAGTTCAACGTGCCGTCGTCCTGGCGTTAGGCAAACAGGGACAGCAGGCAGCATCAGTAGAAGCACAGATCAGAGCTTTTCTGTCGCACAGCGATGTCAACCTGCGCAAAAACGCTGCTTGGACCCTGGGACAACTGGGGCCGGTTGCTGAAGCGTCGATTCCAGCGCTCATCAAGGCAAACTCTGATTCGGATGCATCAGTACGTGCTGAGGCAATTTCCTCGCTAGGCAACCTGGGCATCCTTGCACAGGATGCTATCCCCGGCATTGTCAACGGGTTATCAGATAAAGAGAGCCTGGTCCAGGAACAAAGCATACTGGCGATTCGCAAGATGGGGCCTGCAGCTTCTGCAGGCATTTCACCATTACTGTCAGTCGCGGAATCGGATCAGAAACAAATCACACTCAGGCAGGCTGCCCTGGTCAGTCTTGAAGCGATTTGGCCTACCGGGCATAAAGATCCCGCATCCTGGCAGCGGTTGCAGGCTCTGGTACAATCCGCACCTTCGGAACTGCAGCCTACTGCACAACGCACCGAAAAGAAAATCGGTGCGATTCGACAATAATTCATGACCTTTCGTCGCTGCCGATTTCCTGTAAAGCCATCAGCACCCGATCGACTTCTTCAATGGTGTTGTAATGGAGAAATCCGATTCTCAGCATGCCATCGGGTTCCAAGCCCAATCGTTCTGTCAGGGGCTGTGCATAGAAATTTCCCGCCCAACTGTAGATTCCCCGTGCTGCCAGTTCAGTGCTGAGTTGCTGGGCTGTCAGACGTTCATGCAGTATTCCAAAAGTACTGACACGATCCTGCATCGTGCCATGCCCCACCACTCGGTAGCCATCCATCATGGCTACACCTTGCAGGAAATGTGAACCGAGCCGGTGTTCGTGGCTTGCTATGACATTGTAAGCGGAAACAAGCATATCCCGTAATGAACTGCCCGAACTGGCAAGCGAAGCCAGGTAATCAATGGCTGCTCCCACACCGGCAATGCCTTCGTGATTTTGCGTGCCAGTCATCCAGCGATCGGGAACAGTATTGCTGGCTGGTCTGACTTTGTAGGGTTGGATTTCTTCAAGAAGATGCCGATGACCCCAGACGATGCCCACATGCGGGCCAAAGAACTTGTATGCTGAGCAGGCAATGAAATCAGCACCAGTGGCTGGTGCATCAATCAACAAGTGCGGTGCATAATGGACTGCATCGAGAAATACCAATGCACCAGCTGCATGTGCCAGTTCTGCAATCTTCGTTACTGGATGCACGGTGCCTACCGCGTTGGATGCCATGCCAACGGCAACCAATCTCGTTCGGCTGCTGAGTGATTTCTGCAATGTGTCAAGGTTCAGAGCACACGTCGTTGGATCAATGTCGATCCATCGAACTGTGACACCTCGATCCCTTGCTGCCAATGCCCAGGGTGTTACGTTTGCATCATGGTCACAATGACTCAGAATGATCTCATCGCCTTCGTTCCAGGTTTGTGCAATTGCCCGACTTAGCGCAAAAGTAAGCGAAGTCATGTTGTTGCCAAACACGATGCAATCTGGATCGCTGACATTCAGGAATGCAGCCAGCTTGCGCCGGACTTCCAGCAGCAGGGCATCGCTCTCGATACTCGTTGCAAAGTAGCCACCATGATTGGCATTGCGATGCATCAGATAGTGATGCATCGCCTGTGCCACAGATAGCGGAACCTGGCTGCCTGCCGGGCCATCAGTGTAGATCACATAATTCTGATCATGCTTTCGATTCAGCGCCGGGAACTGCTGGCGAATTCGCTGAAGATTCAGGCTGGTGCTCATGCATATCTCGCAGGCTTTTGGTTGCTCAGGGCAGAACTGTTGTTACAGTATGGAACAGTTATACTGATTGGCGGAAAAGAACATGCAACGATCCTTGCCTTATGTCTTGCTGGTGATGTTGTCGCTGCAAGAGGTTGGCTGGGGACAGCCTGCTGATACGGAAAAGCATCCCAATATTATTCTGATTTATGCTGACGATATGGGTTATGCAGACCTGGGCTGTTTTGGCAGTACGAAACATCGTACGCCACATCTGGATAGCCTCGCAAAAGAGGGAGCCAGGCTCACACAGTTTTATACCGCACAAGCAGTTTGCTCAGCATCGCGGGCAGCATTGCTTACCGGGTGTTATCCCAACCGCATCGGGATTCTCGGCGCACTGAATCACCGTAGTACGCATGGCATTAACAATCAGGAACTGACCTTGCCTGAAATGCTGAAATCCGTCGGATACCAGACGGCACATTTCGGAAAATGGCACCTGGGACATTTACTTGAATTTCTACCCACCAGACATGGATTCGATATCTACTTCGGCATTCCCTATTCCAACGACATGTGGCCGAACCATCCGACAGCAGGGAAATATTATCCTGATCTTCCCTTATACGATGGCACCACGGTTATTGAAACGAATCCCGATCAACGCATGTTAACGAGCAGGTTCACCCAGCGTGCCGTCGACTTCATTCAGCAACAAAAGGACAAACGATTCTTTATTTACCTGGCACATCCGATGCCTCATGTGCCTTTGCATGTTTCTCCTGAACGGGCAGGCAAATCTGCGGGCGGGTTATATGGCGACGTCATTGAAGAAATTGACTGGTCGACAGGGCAGATTCTTGCGACTCTTTCCAAGCTGGGTCTTGATGAGAAAACACTGGTCATCTTTGCTTCTGATAACGGCCCCTGGCTGTCGTATGGAAATCATGCAGGCAGCGCAGGGAAGTTGCGTGAAGGGAAGGGCACCAGTTTCGAAGGAGGCGTTCGTGTCCCATTCCTGGCACGTTGGCCCGACAAGATTCCCGCAGGCCTAGTCAGTAACGAACCAGCCATGACGATCGATATATTGCCAACTTTGGCCAAGCTGACTGGCGCTTCCCTGCCAACTCATCCGATTGATGGCAAAGATATTATGCCTTTACTGACCTCATTCGGAGCAAAGTCTCCTCACGAAGCCCTCAATTACTTTTGGGATAGGGAATTGCAGGCTGTGCGCAGCGGGCCATGGAAACTGCATCTGCCCCATCGGTATCAGACGCTGAAAGGTAAGCCGGGCAAGGATGGTAAACCTGATGCCTATGAGGTCAAGCAGTTGGAGAAATCCCTCTTTAACATCGAAAATGATCCTGAAGAAAAGAACAATCTCCTTGCTCTATATCCCGATGTGGTAGTTAAATTAATGCGATATGTTGATGCAGCGAGGAAGGATCTGGGCGATTCGCAAGAATCAATCAAGGGAACAGGAGTGCGTGAGCCGGGAAAGCTTAAGTTCCAGTGAAGAATGCCAAGTAGGGAAAAAGAGGTAAACCGCTGAGGTTTGCTGTGACAATCGGTCTAATCAGAACATATAATGGCATGTATTGCATGAACCATGGTTCAAATGCAAATCTGTATATTGAGTAAGCTTCCCTCGCTTACTAAACTGTGTTTTCCGTTCCGGATGCGTTCAAGCCTGTTCTGATGAGGTTTGCGTGTGGCTATTATCGTAAACTGTCCCGCCTGTGGTACTCCAGCCAGTATCGAACCCCAGTTCTTTGGCAAAAAGCTCCGCTGTGCCAATCAATCATGCCGCCAGACCTTCCGTGTACAAGCGGATGGCAGTGTGATGATGGAAGGTGGAAGGCCGGAAACTCCGCGCACTTTCGATTGGCAAAACAACCCACCTGCCCAGGAAGCCCAGGAAGGCGATTGGCTATCAGCTCCACCTCCCATTCCTGGCTCTGAACCTGAAGGTGGAAATCCCCAATATCAACAGGCAGAAATTTATCCCTCTCAAGAGGGTGAAGAAGGCGATGAAGAGGAAAGCAGCTATACTCCAGGCGATTACGGATACGGCAGAAAGAAAAACAAGTTCCTGGTCATCCTGATTTTCCTTGTCATTCTCCTCATCGGCGCCAGTGCCTTTGGCTTCTGGCTGTATCAGCAGAACATCAACCGGGCAGTTGCTGAACTCAAAAAGCGATTGAACGAAAATATGGATAAAAAACGCTGGGAAGAAGCAGTTGATGCCGGCTCCCAGTATCGGGATAAGATCAAAGACGCTGCTGAAATTAAGGAAGTTGATTTTTCACTAGGCTGGGCTCAACTGCAGCAGGATCTGGCCGGAAGCAAGTTGAACAGCAAAGAAACAATCACCAAAGCCGTCAACAATATTCAGAACTTCTACAAGACATATCGAGGCGATGCGAACTTCAGGCCTCTCCGCAAGGATATGACCGAATCAGCCTATGCTCTCGTGAAAGCAGCCTCAGATTTCCTGATGGAAAATCCTGACTCGAGCATGCACGATGCCCTGCAGCCTGTTCTCGATCTGGCTAAGGAAGTCGGAAACAGCGTTTCCGATCAGGATCAGGTGAAAATCTGGGCAGAAGAATCCGAGAGCAAGTATAAGGAAGCGAGAACCTTCATTGATGCCAGCCTGGCGAAAGCCAATTGGGTGGTACGGATGGATGATGTGCTGGCAAAGGAAAACCTTGGTCAGATTGATGCCTTGCAGAATGAATATCTCGAACTGGTCAAAAAACATCCACTCCTGAGCAAAGACAACGACCTGACCGCCAAGGCGGGTAACCTCAAAACCGTGGAACCAGGCTGGGTCAAATACAGCAATAGCAACAGTGCACCTTCACCAAATAAGCCCTCGTTTGGCCCCAGCATACGCATCTGTCCGCCCGTGAAAACTCCCGAAGGCACTCAGGATGATCAAAACGTCGTTCTGGCAATGGCTCGTGGAACTCTCTATGGTCTCTCAGCCAAAACCGGAAAAGATCGCTGGGCCTTGCGCGTCGGGCAGGATGTGCGTGAACTTCCCCCCCGCATTTCACTCGGTGGTGAAGTGCCTGACATTGCTTTCGTGGTGACCACCGAAGATGCAGGCCAGACCTACTTAAGTCAGATGAATCTGATGACGGGTGAACGAAGCTGGACTCGACGTCTGGCTGGTGCCTGTTCCGTCGGGCCGGTGCTGATCAGCAATAACCGTCTGGTAGTTCCCATGAAGGAAACCGTGGCTCTGGTGGAAGCGGGAACCGGGAAGATGACAGGCTTCTTTACCCTATCCGGTTACGACATCAGCTCGCAACCTGCTCACGACAGGGTCCGTGACAGGCTCTTCGTCCCCGTCGATCGTGGCCGAATTTTCGTTCTCGATCTGGCGAATCGTAAATGTATTGGCGTCATCTACACTGAACATTGGTCAGGACAGATGAAAGGCTCTCCTTTGATAATCGACGATTTAATGGTTGCCTGCATTGCAACCGGCTCAGGCACCGGTACCACGCGCATACGCGGCTACGATATTTCCAGCAAAAGTGCAACGCCCCAGTTTGATCAGATTGGCAGTTACGATCTGCCCGGACATGCCTCCACCACTCCTTACGTTGACGGCAACGAAACGCTGGGTATCGTTTCAGATCAGGGACTTCTCTGGCTGTTTGGCATTGGTAAATCCAGTACTATCGGCACTTCGCAGAGCAAGGGGAGCACGCCATTCTATCCGCTCACCCCCAAACCCATGCCGCTGAAACTGCAGGCCAACACCGAACTGAAGAAAGATCAGCCCCGGCCTCGCGTTCAGGTGGCCCATGTTGCCCTGAACGACTGGTGGGTTTTTACACATGACCACCTGGTGCGTAATGTCTATGATCCGTTCCGGGGTGTCATGAATCCTTCGCCACTTGGCTCCTTGCCATTGGGAAGTCCGCTCCATCGTGCAGAAGTTTCACCCGATGCACGACTGGTCGTCATGGTCACACAGCCTAAAGGCCAGGCTCAGATGATGGCCAGCGGCATTGACCGCACCACGGGCAAAATTGTCTGGCAGACTCAACTTGGCACCGAAGCCTCCCAGGCTCCTGTAGCACTGGCTGGCGCGGTTGCCATGCTGGATCGTGGTGGCGCTATCTTTTCGGTGAAGATCAATGACATCAATGCCGATGCCCAATGGCAGGTGTGTGGCACCTGGCCGGCGCTGCCACTGGTCGCTGCATCACATCGCCTGGTTAAGACCATGAATGGTAAATCACTGGTCAGTGTTTCGTACGATCCAGCCAGGGCCCGCATCATCCTTCGCAAGATTGACCCGACAGGCCAGGACAAAACGGAAACTCGAGAATTTCCCCATAACATTGCTCCTGCTGGAACACCCATTGCCCTTGATGATGGCAACACCCTGGTACCATGCAAAGATGGCAATATCTATCTGTTCAATTTTACCTCAGGCAACACGGTCACCAATTCACTCTTCTCCTGGCGTGATCCCCATGCCTTCACCAATGCAAGCGGTCATCTGCTGGCTCCTTCGATGAACCAGTTGATTGCTACCAACGGATTGAACAAGGTTTTACGCTGGCAGCGAGATGCTCAAGGCACCTGGAAGAAAGTACCTAACGATCTGGAACTGCCTGATCGTATTGTTACCCCTGTCATTCTGCTGCCTGAAAACCGCGTTGCAGTGGGAGATCAATCAGGCAACATGCACTGCTTGTCACTGGCTACGCTGGGAACCTCCAGGCAGTGGGCCGTGAAGGGCAATATCACCAAAGGCCCTTTCCCGGTGGGAACTCAGGGGTTCGGCTGCGTGGTCGATGGCAAGCGACTCTGGTGGGTCAATTCCCCGGATGACGAAGAAGGGAAAGTGTTTACCAGCAGAGAGATATCCTCCATCATTGGTGAAGCCAGTCCGATGGGTAATGAACTCCTGGTTGCTGTTCTCAAGCGCGATGCTGGCACCGGAATGCTGGCGAGCTACCTTTGGATTGATGCAGCCAGCGGCAAGGTCACGCAGACCGAGAGGCTGCCTGAAGGTCTGGCACCAGCTTCGGGTGCAACCGCACTTGGCAAGAACCGAGCCTTTGCTCCACTTTCGGATGGCACCATTCGCATTCTGATCAAGCCTGAACCCGCGACGGCTTCTCGTCCATAATAACCTGCTCTGATAAGCCTTTATCCAAATCAAGCCCGATTGAGAACGTAAACATGTCCCGCCTACTGAAACGATGCTTGTTGATTGGCTGGCTGCTGATAGCTGGTAGTTGCCTGGTACTGGCTCAGCCACCCGCTTCCCCACAATCACTGGGTTGGGGGCCTTTCAACCTGGCTGAAGAAGCCAAGGCTGCCACGATTCCCGAGGTCAAAAAATACCTCGAAGATATGAGCCAGACTACTGATGAAGTGGTCACCACCGCTGGCAAAGTGTATCGTACGGCGCCAATTCCCAGAAAATATGATCCCAAGGAAGGCAAGCAACTCGATTTCACACCGATTGAAGGTCAAAGACTGACCCTCGAAGCCAGCCAGATCCGCGAAGTCACTCATTACGAACAGCGGGTTCTGGAAAAGACCAGACAGTTCCTCGAAAAGCGATTGGACACTCCGGGAACCCCAACGCCTCTGTCCCGTTTTCTTCAATTGCGTACTGCGGAAATGGTCCTGACGGAAGCATTTCGATATCACCAGTCGCTACGGTCACAAGGCACTCGCGACAGCGCTACCTGGTCTGGTATGGATACTGAGCTCAAGAACAAGCTCTTTGCCATCCGCATTGATGAACTCCGTGCCCTGACCGCTGAGCGTGATTACGTCACCGCTGAAGCACTTTCTCAGAAAATGTTTCAGTCTGCACCAGGCGATCGCGTATTGCTTGATGTCATTGAGCAGTTTTACATCAAGATGTGTGATGATCACTTTGGGGAAAACAACACGCTACAGGCGCGTTTGACTCTCGAAAAACTGCGTGATCGTTACCGAAATCCGTGGACTTCCATGTCGACCCGCCGCATTATCGAACGTTTGGAGGAAGAAGCACGCAAAAATTTCGAAAAGTCCAGAGCTGCGGTTGAGGAAAAGAACCGCAGTGGTGCATTGGCTTCGCTGGAAGCAGCAGAACAGGCCTGGCCAACACTGCCTGGCTTGCGCGAATTCCGAGTGAAACTGCTCGGTGAATTTTCCGTACTGCGGGTCGGCGTCCGAACACTGCCTGCGGTCATGTCACCACTCACCGCCATCACCGATGCGGACAAGATGGCCTGCCGACTGCTCTACGAACCACTGGTTGGCGCTCGCCATGCGCCTTCAGGAAGCGATGGCTACTTTACCTCACTTACCGAATCGCCTCGCCGCATTGCCAAAGGCTGGGAATTTGTTCTTCCAACCGGGCTGAAATGGTCGGATGGCAGCCCGGTGAAGTCCGATGATATTCTCCGCAGTTACGAGTTCATCAGCCAGCCAGGCACCCCGGCGTTCAATCCTTCCCTCGATAACGATGGCCTTTTTGTTGTCAATCAGATTGATGAAACCCGCTTCACCATCACATTCAAAGCGCCGGTCCTCGACCCGTTGGCATTTCTCAATTTCCCGATTCTGCCTTCAAGCAGGCTGCCTCGCGATCAATCAAGTTCAGCCGCTGCGACGGCTTTTGCCAAGAATCCGCTCGGCACCGGACCATACATGTTCGCCAGTGCTGAAGGCGATGAAGTGATTTTCAAGGTAAATCCCCACTATCAGAGAGCTTCTGCTCCACAGGGCCCTGCAATCAAGGAAATCCGCTTCATCAAGTACAGCGACTGGGGGGTAGCACACAAAGCCCTGCTCGATGGCCGCTGGCAGATGCTGCTCGATGCTACTTCCAAGGAAATGGATGAAATCACAGGCAACCCGCAGGCTGTCGTGTTTACCCCCACCGAAACCCGAGCTGCTGATGGCTCTGCTACTCCCAAGTTGACCAACCCACGCATCTATTATCTGGGTTTCAATTACCGCAAGCCTCACTTCCAGAAGAAGGAAGCCCGTGAAGCCATTTCCATGGCCATCAATCGTGACGACATCATCGAAAAAATCTTCCGGGGAAAAACCAGGACCAACCATGCGTCACTCAATGGCCCGTTCCCGCTGAACAGTTGGGCGTACGATACGGCCAGCTTCGGCCAATCTGCTTACGGATCCGTGCAGGCAGCAGCTAAGGCACGTGCCGCAGGCCGCATCCCCGATTTGAAACTTGCAGTGCTCGCAGAAGATATGCATGGCATCCAGGCCTGCAACATGATTGCTGCTGACCTCAAGAAGATTGGCATCAACTGTACCGTTGTTCCCACTCCCGCGAACACCCTGTTTGTAGACATGTATAAACCAGTGCCCGAGTTTGATCTGCTTTACACCACGTGGGATTATGGCAACGAAAGTCTGAACCTGCGACCGCTGGTCGATGTCACCGCTGCCAATGGCGCAGGAGCCAACTACATGGGTTACCAGGTATCACCTGCACCGCAGGATCCCACGTTGATGCGCTACCTCAGCAACAGTCTCAATAACCGCGAGTTGGAAAACGCCCGACGACAGATGTATTCCATACACAAGCACATGAACGACAATGCAGTGATCGCTCCGCTCTACCAACTCGATAAGCACATTGCAGTGCACCGCAGCCTGGATCAATACGAACGCTTCCACCCGGTCTACGTCTTCGACGGTGTCGAGAAATGGGTCATTAAATCCGGCGGACAGTAGAAAGTACTTTAAGTTTGGATAAGCCCACGGACTACTGTCCGTGGGTTTTGTCACTTCACCTGCAGCATCCTGTCCAGCGCCAGTTTCGCATCTCGTGCCACATCCTTGGGCACCACAATCTCATTTACCACTTTCCCATTCACCAGGTTCTCCAGCACCCAGCACAGGTGAGGCAGATCAATCCGGTACATGGTGGCACACATGCACACCATCGTCGACAGGAAATGAATCTCCTGCTCCGGATGCTCCTGCTTCAGGCGATTGACCAGGTGCAGTTCCGTTCCAATGGCCCATTTGCTGCCCGGCGGCGAACCAGCCACCGTCTTCAGGATGTATTCCGTAGAGCCTACCAAGTCAGCCTGGTCTATCACTTCCATCATACATTCAGGGTGCACCAGCACTTTGATCCCGGGATGCTGCTTGCGGAAGAAATCCACATGCTGCGGCTTGAACATTTGATGCACGCTGCAGTGCCCTTTCCACAGAAGGACTTTGGCTTTTCGCAAGGCATCAATGCTGTTGCCTCCATGTCTTTTCGATGGATCCCAGACGATCATTTCATCGAGCGGTATGCCCATCTTTTTGGCAGTGTTGCGGCCCAGATGCTGATCGGGGAAGAACAGCACCTTGCTCCGCTGGGCAAATGACCATTCGAGCGCAGCCCGGGCATTGCTGCTCGTGCAGACGATGCCGCCTCGCGATCCACAAAACGCTTTCAGGTTGGCTGCAGAGTTGATGTAGGTCACTGGCATGATGTCATTGGTATCTACTGCATCGCCTAGTTGATCCCAGCAATCCTCCACCATGTCAATATCTGCCATGTCCGCCATGCTGCAACCGGCAGCCAGGTCAGGCAGAACGACCCGCACTTCCTCGCGTGCCAGGATGTCTGCTGTCTCGGCCATGAAATGCACGCCGCAGAACACGATGTACTGGCAATCGCCACTCTGAGCCGCCAGCGTGGCCAGCTTGTAGCTGTCGCCTCGCAGGTCAGCAAAGGCAATCACTTCATCCTGCTGATAGTGATGCCCCAGAATCAGACATTTCCCGCCCAACGTTTTCTTGGCCGCCTGGCAGCGCGCGGTGAGTTCATCATCCGAAAGCGAACGGTAAGGCTGAAAGCTCGGATCGAGCGTCTTTTGCGTAGGCAACGGTGTATCGATCATATCGAGAGTCATGGCTGACTCCTAGTTAATTTGTGGTGAAGGTATTCTACGGGGTGGGTGGGGGTTGTATTTGTAGCATTCTACGGGATGGGGCAATGTACTGGGTGTCAGCGTTTCGGTGCTCCGTAACAATGGAATCTTTGGGCTCGTAGTAGATTTTAAAAGACAATATTACAGAGGAGAGTGGGCATAGTCGATGACAGTTACTGAGAATCAGTGTCACTGTAAAACCTCGTAAGCAATGCATTTAGCTACGAAGTAGGCTTATCATCCTGAACTTTAGTAACTGCTCTGCGGATGACAGTGCTCTTGAGATTCTCCCAATATCGACCGAGTCTGCTGCTAGGTGGAGGAGGCTTTGATGAGATAACAAAATGGTTCTTGCAAAAAGCACACTTCACTTTTGTGCCAGCAGGTATCTGATCAGGCACAGACAGAATTTTCAGGCATTGGGGGCAGCAGATGGTGGCTTTCATGGGTCACTCCAGTTCAAGATAAACAATCGATGGATATCGCTCATCATTTTGTAGGCATGGCAACTTGCTCAATATATCCGTCACCAACAACAACAAAACTTTTTTCGTCCGGAGCAAGTGCTAAGTCCCATGGTATAGCTTCGAACTTCTTTATACCAATTACGCTACGAGTTTTCAAATCAACCACGCGAACACATTTGTCGGCACTGGCTTTTCTCTCTATATCAGTAGCAAATTTCTTGCTGCCACTTCCTATTACACCGAATGAAGCATCTCTTGTAATAGCACATGATGTCAAGCCAGAAGAAAACCTAATTGCGCTAAGCTGATGACCATTATCCAAGCTGTATAATCTTGCTGTACCATCAAGGCTTACAGACAACAGCATTTTGTCATCGGGAGTTATCATACATCTCTCGGAACCATTTTTTAGATCGTGACCACACAATCGCATGCACTCTCTTTGCGACATGACATCCCAGACACGAATAGGACTAGAAAATGCATCTCCAGCAATGATTTTTTTCCCATCTGAAGTCGCCCTCATTGCTTTGACTAGGAAGCCATCAAAGCTATATTTACGTATACACCTTCTTGAATCAATGTCCCAAACTCTAATGTTGTTTGACTGAATCCCTTCCCACTTTCTACCTCCTGCGATCAATTGTCTTCCATCTGAAGTGAATTCTATTGCTTCAATTTGATCCTCCATCTCATTGCCTGAAATATCAAACAGAAACTTATCATTCTTGAGTTCCCATACTCGTATGATTGCTTCATTTTTGAAGCCACACGATGACGCGACATATTTTCCATCATTTGAAATTGCTAGACCAATGCATCCAGTTTTGTTCTTGTATCTCTTAACTATTATTGCTTCATGATAGTCCCATACTGTTACGTATCCGTCTTTTCCACCCGTCACTAATAAATTTCCGTCTTTTGAAATTCTAACGCTATTAATGTTCATATTTGGTAGCCTAAATCGCTTTATAGATTTAAGGGCAGCAGGATCTCTCTCGGTGACATGGGGAACAGGAACATCGGGGTATGATATGTATGGCTCATTTATGTACTTAGAGCATCTAACAAAAAGAACATTAGAGGAAATAGCCGCAGATGACGATGCACCCGAGTAGCATGAACGCTTCGTGGATGTCATCGCGTCGTTCATAGCGAACCCGTAAGCGTCGAAATTGATGTAGCCAACTGATG
>JAEUIE010000063.1 GCA_016795155.1 Planctomycetia bacterium
ATTCCGGACTTATTTTGCCACTTTTCTCCGCGCGGCCCCGCCCCGGGCTTAAAGAGCCCGGGGCTAAATAGAGTGTTTTTTCAGGGTTTTTCCCGTGTTTCCAGCGACTCTGGCTGATCGCCGTTTTGCTTCGAGTGGGACAAAATTCACCTTTTTCCCACTCAAATCAGCGGAGATGCTGCGCGCAGAGCTTTCATTAACCTCCTCACACCTGACTCGTCAAGCCTCACCCATGCCCCCAGTCCCCTCACCCCAGGCCTCTGAATAAGGTATAATATCCTCATGCATTATCTCACTCGCCCGCCTGGCTCGGAACCAGCTATTCTGATTTTCATCGTCGCCTACCGGGCTGAACGACACATCGAATCCGTGTTTGATCGAATCCCGAAATCGGTGCTCCACGATCCGCGTGTCCGCATCCTCTGTATCGATGATGCCTCCAGCGATGCCACCTCCGAACGGGCCAGCGACTGGGCCCATCGAAACAATGTCGATAACATCGTTGTACTCAAGAACCCGGTCAACCAGGGGTACGGCGGCAACCAGAAACTCGGTTACCGCCTGGCTGTCGATCTTGGCTTTGACTTCACCATCCTGCTGCATGGCGACGGACAGTATGCTCCCGAACTGCTCGGCGAGTTCATCGACAACTGGCGCAAGACGCAGGCTGATGTGGTGCTCGGTTCACGCATGCAGTCGTGGAAGTCTGCACGGGCCGGGGGTATGCCACTCTACAAAGCACTGGGTAACCGTGTGCTGACCACATTTCAAAACAGCTTGACCGGCTTGGGCCTGACCGAATATCACACCGGCTACCGGGGCTACTCACGCCATTTTCTGGCGAGAGTTCCCTTTGAAGCCAACACCAACGATTTCCATTTCGATACGGAAATTCTGCTGCAGGCCTTGCATGTGAAAGCAAAGTTTGTCGAATTCGCTATCCCCACGCATTACGGCGACGAAGTCTGTCATGTCAATGGGATGCAATACGCCTGGGATGTGTTCAAGGCAACGATTGCCTATCGTCTACATCGGCTTGGCATGATGTGTTCGCTGAAGTACCGCGATCTCGATCCGACGCCGAAGCGCCACACTGGCCCGCGATATCTGTCACAGACCAAGGTGCTCAAGTATCTGTGGAAGAATGTCTCGCCAAAGTCAGAACCCCTCACCCCCAACCCCTCTCCCCGGGGGGTAGAGGGGGGACATGGCATCCCCAACCCCTCTCCCACCAGTGGAAAGGGGAGAACTGAGAATCCAGACGGCTCGGAATCTGTGCCACACTTCGACGGTACTCCGTCGAGGTGTGCCTCGGAACAGAGAGCGTTCCCCCGAACCATCCTTGACCTGGGTTGTGGTGCTGCTGAAGTTTCCCAGGAATGTGCCAAGCGAGGCACGCGAACCACCGGCATCGACCGACGAATCCCCGTGCCCGGTAGTCTCGATCAGTTTCATCAACTCGATCTGGAAGCTGATCCCTTGCCGGTCGATCCATTTCAGTATGATGCGATCCTGCTGCTCGATGTACTCGAAGAGTTGAACGATCCGGAAGGATTTCTTAACGCGGTGCGAAATCGAAGCGAAGTGAAGACCGGCCATGACTGGAAATCACCCATGGTAGTGGTCAGCACGCCGAACATTGGCCATTGGGCCATGCGGCTCAACCTTCTCCTGGGCAGGTTTACCTACAGTGAACGAGGCATCCTGGCGCTCGACCACAAGAGACTGTTCACGAAACGGACATTCAAACGATGCCTGCGTGACAGTGGCTACCGCATCGAAAAACTGATTCCTGTCGGCATTCCGTATCACGCGGTATACGGCAACAATCTGGGCTGGTTTCTCGAGCGCATCAGCGATGCTTTTGCCTGGCTGTTGCCGAGTGTCTTTGCGTTTTCCTTCGTGGCGATCTGTCGGCCTTTGCCTGGAGTGAAACAGGTGCTGGGGCAGGCGATTGTGCATCGCAGTGCCGGAGAAAGAAGTCAGGAACCAGTGGACAGCAACCAGAAGGAAGAACTGGTCTCTGCCTCGTTGCCTCGGTAATCATGAAACCTCTTTCATCAACCTGGAATCTTGCATTCACCTTGGGGAAAGGTGTTGAACTTGAGTTGGTCTCTAATCAGAATGAAACGTAATGATCCTTAATCTCTCGTTCCTGTTTGCTTCAATCGTCAGGGAGAAAATTCACCATGTGGAATGTTCTGCTTACACTTCTGTTGCTGGTTCCGTCGGATGGAACAGGCAACTGGCCTCAGTGGCGTGGCCCCAATCGTGATGGCGTATCGACAGAAACCGGCCTGCTGACCGAGTGGCCTAAAGATGGTCCCAAGCTGCTGTGGGAAGCCAAGGGGGCAGGGCGGGGATATGCCAGCCTGGCGATTACTGGCGGAAAAATCTACACACTCGGCGACAAAACAACGGGCGATGATGAAAGCACTTATGCCCTGTGCTTCAGCGAGGCTGATGGCAAACAGCTTTGGAAGACCAAGCTCAGCAATGCCTGGAATTCTGGCCAGCCCGATTGGCAGGGTGCCCGATCCACACCAACCGTTGATGGTGAACTGATTTATTATGTTACTCCGCAAGGCGACGTGGTCTGTCTGAAAACCGCTGATGGCAAAGAAGTCTGGCGCAAGAGCATGTCGAAGGATTTTGAAGGTGGCAAAGGCGACATCTGGGGTTTCAGCGAATCACCACTCATTGATGGCGACAAAGTGGTTGTCACGCCCGGCAAAGTCAAGAACACCATGGTGGCGCTCAATAAGAAGACCGGTGCGAAAATCTGGTCAACTTCGGTGGAGGGCGATGCTGGAGCAGGTCATTCCTCCATTATGATTTCCGAAGTGGGCAACACCAGGGTGTATGTGCAGACCACAGCCAGCAATGTTTATGGGATAGACGCCAAGAATGGCAAACTGCTGTGGAAGCACGTGATTGCTCCTCCCAGGGTTGTTTCAGTGATTCCAACGCCAGTCATCAAAGATGACCTGGTGTTGGCGATTGCCGGGTACGGCAAAGGCTCAGCCTTGCTTCGACAAGTAGCCAGCGGCAACGGCGTTCGCAAGGAAGTGATTTACGATTTCAATTCCAAGCTCGCCAACAAGCATGGTGGCGTCGTTCGCCTGGGTGACCAGATCTTTGGCTGTTCCGATGACAAACCCATCATCTGGTCGGCTGACCTGATGACCGGCAAGATCAAGGAAGGCTGGCAGAAACGAGGAAAAGGCTCCGGTTCTGTCGCCATCACCGCTGCTGATGGTCATTTGTATGTCCGGTTCCAGAACGGTTTCATTGCTCTCGTGAAAGCGGATGCTGATGAATATAAGGAAGTGGGAGCTTTCAAGATTCCACACTCCGGCAGTGCACCCAGTTGGGCACACCCCGTCATCACCGGAGGGAAGATGTACCTGCGCGAAGGGGATCACATTCTCTGTTATGATGTAATAGGGAAGTAGTAGATCAAGTTGATCAACGATTTCTCCCCTCTCCTTTTGAAAGAGAGGGGGGCTTTTTCTGTGAGAAATTACAGATACTTCAATATTCCCCCATAGCGCTTCTTGAGCCATCCGAAACCCAGACAGGGGAAGTACAGGAGCAGAATGATCAATCCCCAGACCAGGTAAACATCAGGCAGGTCGAATCCTTTGGACGACAACCCCAGGCTTTTCTGACGTTGAAAATACCAGTCAGCTGACCCATGAATGACAGGCAGGTGAATGAGATAAAAGAAAAGAGGTACTCTGCCAAAAGTCAGGAAGAAACGCTTGAACAGCGGAATAGGCCATTCGAGCAGTAATAAGAACAGCAGTGCCGGGCCGAGTGTCATCAGCAGGAACAACAGCGAAGGAGGATACTTGGTGCAGGCAATAAATGACATAGTGGTTCGCAGGTAATTGGTCGGTGATTCACCACCTGGAATGACACGCCATTTGGAAGGGTCGCCGTAGATGTTGAGGTAACGCAAGCCAAGGAACAGGCAGATGAACAGCATTCCCAGAATCAGAAGCGTCCAGCGTCTTCGGGTTGGAACCCACTTCATGATGGTCCCCAGGCCGTAGCCTGCACACATGACGCCGAACCAGGGAAGCAGCGGATATAGGCTGAAATAGACATAACCTTTCATTGGCTGAAAAGTGCGGTAGGGCGTGTGGAGCAGATCCCAGAACCAGCCATTCTCGCCGAAGAGGTAGACGAGCCAGGGTGTCTGAGTTACCAGCTTGCTGCCAGTAAGTCCATCGAAATAGTTATGCCCGCCGATGATGATACAGCCCAGCAACCCGACGCACCAGGCAGGAAGCCAGATCAGCAGGGACAATCCAACCATAGACCAGCCGATTGCCCAGATCACTTGCCACATGCCTCGATGGATTTCCCATTTCAGCGACCAGCCGAAGTGCACCACGGTCAGTTCGAGAAAGACCAGCCACAGGCCACGCGTGAGAAGGAATAAGAACAGTTGCTTTTTGGACATGCCTCGCGATTGCGACAGAAACGCCCCGACACCGGCCAGCAATACAAAAGTAGGCGCACAGAAATGAGTGAGCCAGCGTGTGAAGAATGCAGCAGGCGTTGCCAAGACAGCATTCTCTGCGGCAATAAACCCTGATGCACCCCAGAAGTCTTTAGTATGATCCAGCGCCATCAAAACGATGATGATGCCACGGAGACAATCAATGGAATCAAGCCGCTCGGGCTTGAGAGGTGGAGGATGATTCATTCAGAATGATGTATCTAAAGGATGGCGCAAGACCAAGCCCACGGACTGTAGTCCGTGGGCCTAAGTGAGATTGGACGATATCAATCAGGTATTGTCTTTCACAGTCTTCGTCTTGCCGTTAGTTTTCACGGAAGCCACGCCGGCATCGCGTTTCTGTACCGAGGAATAGAGTTCGCTGGTGCCGATAACCTGGTTATTGCCTGCACGCAGGTTGAAGAAGGCTTTGCCATTCTTGGATTCTTTCTTCTCGTAGCGATCAAGATTGGTGCAATTGGTTTGAACCGAAGCAATGCCATTCTTGGCAGAACGCTTGGTCACATATTGTTCGCTGGAAAGAATAGTTTCACCATTGGAAGCTTTGAGGACAAAGTGAAACTGACCATTCTTGCTCTTGTTGATTTCAAACCAGGCTGCCATGTCATCACTCCGTGAAGGTGTCTATTGAAAGGATCAACACCAGTCATGGTATCAGATCAAAATGGAACCACAACTATGAAGTGGGAACAACCAGTGATTTGTTGACATGAATAGAAACGCAAAAAACATAAGTCCCTGTCATAATTCTTCACACCAGGCATCAAGAATAAGCTACCCTTGATCTTGACTCGAAATAGTGTTGGGTAACAACGATGGCTGGTGGCATGGGCTTGTTGAAGCGTGTTGGTCAGGCATTGCTAGGAGGAGATTCCGCGCTGACCAAGACCATCAAGCAAGCTCAGGAAGCGATCCAGACCGGCCAGTTCGATCTGGCAGAAACAGTATTGCAGCAGGCCTATGCCAGCTTGCCGCCAGGCAAGGCATCTCTGTCACTGGCTCATGCCTATCTGAATCTTGCTCAGGCTTATGAAGAAGCAGATTCGAATCGCAAAGCATTGCCATTCTGGCTGAAAGCGGTGGATCAGTTAGAACGCTGTACCGAGGGCAATGCACGCAGCCAGTTCGTAGATACCACACTGGAAACAGCTCAACGATTGATTGCCTTGCCTGATTTGAACCATGCAGAAAAGCTGCTAAGGCTGGCAGCGAAACATGCAGAAATACTGGGTATGGTTCCGCAGCAAGCGGAAATTGCGTTCTTGCGAGCAGTATGTGCTGCCGAAGCAAAACAGCCTGCTGAGGCAGAACCCTGGTACAAACTGGTGTTTCAACTGGCTAACCAGGATGCCTGGCGGGTGCAGTGCAAATCAACCGTGCTGCGCTCAGCAGATCATCTGCTTGCCTATTATCGCAAAACAGGAAATCAGCAGGCTGCCGAGTTGCTGATTGAAGAATTGATTACGTTATACCGCCCTGTGGGTGATCAATTGCTGGTTTTGAATGATCTCTCCGCCACTGCAACCCAGGAAGGCATGAATGATATTGGTTTGATGCTGGGTTTGCGTTTCGCCCATGAAGCTGAAGCTGCGATACAGACCTATCCGAACAATGTCGAACTGGCGTTTCATTACACAGCATCCCAGGTAGGGTTAGCACAGAATTATTATCGACATCAACAAAATGATGATGCTGCCTCGCATCATGGTCGGTTGGGTCTGGATAAAGCCAGAGAATTGCTCCAACAGCCTGACACGCAACAGTATGCAGGTATTGGCTCTGCAGCACTGCAGGCACTGGCGTTGCCTCTGCTACGGTCGGGCCGATATGAAGAAGGCCGACCATTGATCGAGGAAATGCATCAGCAGATTGCAGGACAGTTAGGAGACCGCAGTCCTGAATTCGCCAAGTTCCTCTGGGATGCCAGCGATTTATACAGTCATATCGATTCTGGTTTGGCTTTAACGCTGAATCAGCAGGCAGTAAAACTGTACGAAGCCATCCTGGGAGAACAAAGCCCGGAACTGGTTTATCCGTTACATACGCTTTCAGATCGTTATGCAGTCTACGGTGATCCGTTAGCTGCGGAAGCAACTTCGAAACGTGCCATCCAGATAATTGAGGAAGTCTACGGGAAAGATCATCCAAGCCTGTTGGAGCAGAATCTGCTGGGCAAACACACTTTACAGCTTATGGAAGTGAGAAGCTGGGAAGAGGCTGAATTGCAAGCCAAAAAAGGTGTGACGCTGGCGTATGAATACTATCCACACGAAGTGCAGGCAATTGCATCTGCACTCACTACCGTTTCCGCCTGCATGTATATGCAGAAACGATATGCAGAAGCAGTCGAGCCACTTCGCGAATATCAGCAACTCGCTGAAAGCCGATGCGGGAAACAATCGGAAGAATATCTCGATGCCATGTTGCGCCAAGGCATCAGATATTTCGCCAGCGGTGATTCTACCAAGGCTTGGGATTGTCTGGAAATAGTGCATCCATTAGCAAAAGACCTCAATAAAGAACCAGTTTTCATGTTGAACCTGGCGTTCTTTCAGTCGTTGATCCAGCAGCGACTGGGAAGCAATACCAAGGCAACTTTTTTTGATAACAAAGCACATTCGATTTTGAAAACGACATATCCGCCTGAAAGTATGCCTGTTCGCTATGTCACCACCATTCTCGATCTGATTGACACCGGCGATGCTGCTGGTGTTTTGCACAGCATGGATATTTGGCTCACTCGTGCTGAACAATTACTGGATCGCATCAGTCCGGAGTGGCAGGCCAAATTGATGGAATGTCGAAGCAGACAAGCCTCAGCGTATGGCCAGCATGAACAAGCCTGGCAACTTCTGATGGAAGCTTCTCAAAAACTGATGGATAAGAAATCGGAAGAGCCATTGTTGCAGGCGAATCTGTGGGAGAGGCATGCACTAAGGGCATACCAATTGGGACACCTGGAAGCAGCTGGCGAATCTCTGAAACATTCAACGATGCTTCGACAAACGTTTTTGCCTGGGACATCATTCATCACGGAAGATTTCATCAATCGGATTGAAAGTGCAAAAGAAAGAAACTAATTGAATTTCTGATCTACGGATCAATCCGCAACCAGGTCGATTCCAGGACCACAGTAAGCAACAGAAGAACGACGAAAGTGAGAATCAGCCACGGTCGCAGTTCCACATAATCGGTGACAACGAAACTCTCCATGCGAGACTTTTCCAGTTGATCAATGGAAACTGACAGTTGAGTCAGGCTGTTCCCATCGGTAGCAATCGCTGATTGCCCACCTGTCATGCGTGCCACATCCTGCAAGGCAACTTCGGCACGTTCCTGAGCTGAACGTACCGATGCATCAGCCGATCGTGCTCCACTGAAAAAGATGGTATGTACCCGAATACCCAGTGCCGCTGCCAGTTGTGCAGCCTGCCGAGGCTTGAGTGCCTGCGCATCGATCTCGGCTGGTACCGTATGCTCCCCATCACTAATCAGCAGAACACATCGACTCTTCAGTGTAGAACGTGAAAGTAAGTCAACAGCCAGACCAAGAGCATCGCCGATATTAGTGCTGCTGTCGGGAACCGTGCCAATCGGCTGAATGCGATCGAGAAAATACTTGATAGAAGTGTGGTCCAGCGTAGGCGGACAGACATCAATCGGGCGTACTGCAAAGGTAATCAACCCGATGGCATCGTTGCCTCGGTTGGAAAAGTTGTCGGTGCCATCGAGAAAGCTGGTGAGTGCAGCTTGAGCCGCCTGCAATCGCAAAACTGGCTGACCTTTCAGCAATACATCACGCTCTGCCATGCTTCCTGAAACATCAAGCACCAGCATCAAGGCAATGCCTTCGCTGGGAATTCTGCTTCCCGGGATGGGCCAGCGCGGGCCTGCCAATGCAAGTATCAGTAACAGCGCTGACAAGAATCTGCTTGCAAAAGGCAACCATCTCGCCAGGAATACTCGGGGAGTCTTATGAACTACTAACAATCGGAAATCAGGATGCATTAACGACGGTCGATGCTTTTCACGCCAGTGCCACAATGGCCAGAGTACCGGTAAAAGAATCAGCAGCCAGCAAGCTTGGGGCCATGTCCAGCTCACGGCTGACCTCCAGGCAGTGATTCCCGCAGTACGGCAGCATTGAGTTCCTGTCGTTCCAGCTTAGCATCAGGCCTGGCATACCAGTAAATCGTGCTGGCATACTGTACCTGGACGCCAGGTTGATCGTGTCGAACTTCCAGAACATAGTTGAGTGATTTTGAGAATGAAATACGATCTAAGTTTCTTGCTCGTAAGAGAGATGTAAACCCTTCGTGTCCTTTGCCATCATGACGTGGTTGCGCTCTCCAGGGATGGCTGAATACCGTACGATCAGCAAAGCCAAGACCCATGTCATCTTCGGTGCCTGTTCCCCATAACGATGGAAACTTGGCACCATCAATCGTTACTTTGGTGTCTCCTTCTCCCCACCATTCCTTGACAGGGTTGTGCACCGAGATGAACTGCCCTGCAATGTGCCCTTGTCCCTGGGCTGAAAGCACCAGCCAATCCTGAGGCGGACGTGTATTGAAGGCATTGCATCGCCAATTGGCATGAAAATACAGGCTGCGCTCTATCCAGTTATATGGCACATGGGTTACATTCATCTGGATCGAAATCGGTTGATCATCCAGATTGGATAGTTTTATCGTGGCATGGCGGGCGTAAGGCATCACCCAGTAACTTGACATTTTTCCGGATGCAGTAACTCGCAAAGGCAAAGTCGCCAGTGGATTGGCTCCTGGCGCGGTAGCAAAGTAATCTCCCAGCGGAGATTCCACCTGAGGCAAGCTGGCATCATCAAATGAAATCGTGAGTTTCAGCCGGCGCAATGCCTCGATCATTCGATCTGCCTGTATGGAAACTTCGAATTGCACGATAGCACGGCTTGGATTAGCACCAGGCTCTTCCAGTAAATGCAACTGTTTGGATTCGCCTGGTTCCAGCCGAGACTGAGGAAGTACAGCTTGTTTGACATCGGGCTTATCACCAGCCTGCAGGCCACCAAGACTAAAAGCTAATTCCTGTGGAGGTTTGCCTGTGAGGCTGGTTAACTTATCCCCTAATTCGTGAATCAACTTCTGTTTCTGCACCAGTTCCGCGAGGGAAACAGTTTGGACAGGTGTATCATCAGCATACCGGCGATACTGTATCTGCCATTGCAAGGACGGCTTTTCGACGGCGATCAAGCATCGTTTCTGGAAGGTGATGGGAAATACCAATTCATAACCTCGCCCTTTTTCACAGGCCCACGGTGCTGGTATTAACTTCAATTGCTGTCCCTCGTTCAGATACTCCCATTCGCCCCGCAGAAGATCAATCAGCCTTGTATCAACTATGGGAACAGGTTGATCATCGAGGTAAATTCGGACCTTGCCAGCTTCTCCCGGATTGGACGACCAGAACCTGGTGATGCACCCCGATCCGGAAATATCAGCAAGCACAGGACCCTGTGGAAGAGGTGTCCATGATGACGATGCAATGTACCCACTATGAAGAGGTGCTACGCCGGGGCCATCAAACGAATAAACCCAGATATACCCTGGAACATTCCGTTTATGCCTTGCGATGCCAATTCGTGTACCAGCTGGTAAAGTTCCGCTGGGTTTGCTGCCACGCTGTGGAGGCTGCGAATAGTAAGGAGTTTCCTGTTCTACGGTACCTTCGTACAGACATTGGCCTCTATCGTGGTTGGCAAACCATTTATCAGGACGAGATGCAGTTATACTGTCACGATCATAGCTGCTGAACTGAAACGTTTGATAAGGATAAGGTGAAAGCTCAGTCAGCGAAGATAAGTCAGCTTGCTCCTGTAACAACCTATGCCAGGTTATTGCAGTTGGTTGAGCGGGAGGCTGACAGAGCATGAGAAGCAATAGCACCATTCCATTTAATATAGAACCTCTACCTAAGAGCATCTAACAAAATGAGCTAGTGCTTCTCGTCCAGTCAGGCTATAAGTTTGGCGAGCAAGGAGCACTGCTATGGCCAAACCGATTTTGGATGATCAACTCTGGGCATTGATTGAACCATTGTTACCGGTTCCCAA
>JAEUIE010000064.1 GCA_016795155.1 Planctomycetia bacterium
GCGTGGCTGGCGGAACAAGCTGTACACCACCCGCAAAGGTATTGCCAAAGGTGGCATGGAGTTCACCCGCACCAGCTTATGGAACCTGCTCACCAATCCACTGTACTTCGGTCAGGTAAGACACAAAGACAACGTCTATGCTGGCGAACACGAAGCCATCATTGATGAGGTGCTCTGGCAGCGGGTGCAGAATCAACTGGAACGCAACGGCATCCATGGTGGCCGTGAAATCAAGAATCGCCACGGGTCGATATTGAAGGGTTTGCTGCGATGCGTCCCCTGCGGATGTGCCATGACACCATCGTACTGCTGTAAGAACGGTAAAGTGCAGTATCGCTATTACACCTGCACCAAGGCCCAGAAGCAGGGCTGGGAGAAGTGTTCTTCCAAGAGTGTGCCCGCAGGCCAGATGGAACAGTTCGTCCTGGAACGGATCCAGGGCATTGGCAGCGATCCTTCCCTGCAGGCTGAAGTGCTTGCCATCATTCACCAGCACCATGAAGAGCATCGGCAAACCCTGAAGTCCGAACAAGCTCTGCTGGAACGAGAACTCAAACGATGGCAGCAGGAAGCACGCAACCTGGTGGGCCAGATTAAGGCAGGTGAAGTGAATACCCTCGTAACCAGCCGATTGGCCGAAGTGCAGGAACGCATCGCCCACGAAACGCCACAGTTGGCCCAGATTCGCGATGAACTGGAACGATTGGCCGACTGGTCGATAACGTCAGAATCCGTGGCCACGGTGCTAGGTAGATTTGATGATCTCTGGAAAGCCATGAATATCGTTGAGAAGCAGAAGCTCCTGCAATTGCTAATTGACCGCATTGATTACGATGGTAAGGTGGGCCAGGTCACCATTCACTTCCATCCGACTGGCCTCGAATCCCTGCTGACCGAAACTCTCACGGAGAACGCTGCATGATTGCCAAGACCTGGAATGTATCTTTTGAGACGCACCGCAAGGGTCAGCGGGTGATGACTACCCGCAAGCAATCCCCTGCTCTGCCGGATGGTCGCATACCTCGCATCTCGCGGTTGATGGCATTGGCCCACCATCTGGAACGGTTAGTGGTAACTGGTGTAGTGAAGGACTATGCAGAATTGGCACGGCTGGGACATGTTAGCCGTGCTCGCATCAGTCAGATCATGAACCTGCTGCTGCTGGCACCGGATATTCAGGAGGCAATCCTATTCCTCCCCAAGACCACCAGTGGCCATGATCCGATTAAGCTCAGGCATCTGCAGCCGATTTGTCTGGAGATGGATTGGGGGAGCCAGAGGGAGAGGTGGTTATTTCTTGCTTGTAGCCTCAACAACTGCTTCAGCCAATAGCCAGTTCTGGTGGTAGAGAGCTGCCGGGAGGTTGCGTTCTCTGCAACACTCTTCGATCTGCTTGAGACGCCAGCGACGGGTGTCTTCGTACTTGGGAATGAACTCATCAGGGTATTTGGCTTTCATTTCGTTGTACATGGGGAGGAGTTCTTTTTCGACATCAAGAGGTTGGAGGCCACCGGTGTCGTCGATCTTATGGCTGGCGTAGACCTGGGCAAGTTTCAGGAGGTCGGCGGTGGGACGAGTATCGGCAGAAAGGGCCCACACCCGTGCTGTCTGATCAGTTGAAGCTGTGACGACAGAGCGGCCATCGCTGCTGAAACTCGCTGATCTTAATTCATTTGGATGCATCAAAGGAGGAGTAAGGGGTTGACCGCTGACTGCATCCCACACACGCACTGTCTTATCCTGTGAAGCTGTAACGATACGGCGACCATCGCTGCTGAAACTCACTGACACAACTGCGGCTGTATGAGTTAAGGGAGGCGTGAGGGGTTGACCGCTGGTGGCATCCCACACACGCGCTGTCTTATCCTGTGAAGCTGTAACGATACGGCGACCATCACTGCTGAAACTCACTGACACAACTGCGGCTGTATGAGTTAAGGGAGGCGTGAGGGGTTGCCCGTTGGTGGCATCCCACACACGAGCTGTCTTATCCTGTGAAGCTGTAACGATACGGCGACCATCGGGACTGAAACTTGCAGAATTTACATTAAGTTGATGCGTCAAGGGTGGTGTGAGAGGTCTTCCGTTGGCTGCATTCCAAACCCGTGCTGTCCAATCTAAAGAGGTAATAATAACAACGCGACCATCGGAGTTGAAACTTGTTGATAGTACTGAGCCTTTATGCGTCATGGACGGTGTTATAGGTTGTCCACTGGCTGCATCCCACACCCGTATTGTCTTATCAATAGAGGTGGTAATGACACGGCGGCCATCGGAACTGAAATTTGCTGATTGTACCGAGTCTTCATGCGTCAAAGGCGGTGTTAGAGGTTGTCCACTGGCTGCATCCCACACCCGTGCTGTTTTATCACGAGACGCGGTTACGACACGATGGCTATCAGGACTGAAACCCGCTGACATGACCAAGTCTTGATGCGGCAAGGGCGGTGTTAGAGGTTGTCCGCTTGCTGCATCCCACACCCGTGCCGTTTTATCACGAGACGCGGTTACGACTCGATGGCTGTCAGGACTGAAACCCGCTGACATGACCAAGTCTTGATGCGGCAAGGGCTGTGTTAGAGGTTGTCCGCTTGCTGTATCCCACACCCGTACTGTCTTATCAAAAGAGGTGGTAATTACACGGCGGCTATCGGAACTGAAACTTGCTAATCGTACCGAGCCTTCATGCATTAAGGGCGGTGTGAGTGGTTGTCCGTTGGTTGCATCCCACACCCGTGCCGTTTTATCCCGAGAAGCGGTTACGACACGACGGCTATCAGGGCTGAAACCCGCAGACATTACCGAGCCTTTATGCGTCAAGGGTGATGTGAGTGGCTGACCGTTGGCTGAATCCCAGACCCGCGCCGTTCCATCTACTGAAGCAGTGACCACACAACGGCCATCGGAACTGAAACTTGCTGACAGTACCGAGTCTTGATGCGTCAAGGGCGGTGTGAGTGGTTGTCCGCTTGCTGCATCCCACACCCGTGCCGTTCCATCTACAGAAGTTGTGACGACACGACGGCCATCGGGGCAGAAACTCGCTGAGGTTACCAATCCTTTATGCGTTATGGGCGGAGTGAGAGGTTTACCTATGGCTATATCCCACACCTGTGCCGACCTATCTTTAGCAGAAGCGGTGAGAACACGACGGCCATCGGGACTGAAACTTGTGGTTGTCCACAGCACATAGTGATGCATCAAGGGCGGTGTTAGAGGTTGCCCACTGGCTGCATCCCAAACCCGTGCGGCTGGTCCCCACGCCCGTACTGCTACCTCCTCCATCCGTGCTCCAATGTCCATTGAAACAGTAACGACACGGAGGCCATCGGAACTGAAATTTGCTGACACTACCGAGTCTTTATGCGTCAAGGTCGGTGTTAGAGGTTGTCCGCTAGCTGCATCCCAAACCCGCGCAGTTTTATCCTCAGAAGCGGTAACAACACGACGGCCATCGGGACTGAAACTTGCTGAATTTACCCGACCTTGATGTGTTAAGGGCGGAGTAAGAGGCTGACCAGTAGTAACATTCCACACCCGTGCAGTCTTATCCTCAGATGCAGTAACGACACGGCGGCCATCAGGACTGAAACTTGCAGTAAATACTGAACTTTGATGCGTTAACATCTGTGAACAGTAAATTTGATTTAACTCTCCGCGGCGATGGTTGCCTAGTCTTTCCAGGGTGATACTTTTGAGCTCCGGCTGATCCGTAAGAATCTTCAACGGATGCGTAAACCACAGTAATCCCGTGAAGCGATCTCCCGTCTCTATATTCCGAAATCCTTCGCGGCTAGCATGTAAGACGACCAGTCGCTCCGCACGCTGTTTTTCCCTGAGAGATTCTTCAGCATTTTTTGAAGCAGTCTTCGCGTTCATTTCAGCTTTCTTCTCGTTTTCGGTTGCAGTTCTGGCATACTCCTTTGCCGTTATTGCATTCTCATCCGCCCGTTCTTTTTCCTTGAGCGCCCACCACGAGAGGCCGCTCGACAGTACCGTCGCTGCCACCAACACCGCTGCAATACCCACAGTCAGCCCCGCCACCACTGGATTCCTCTTGCACCAACGCCAGCCTCGTTCCAAACTTCCCACCGGCCTTGCCAAAATCGGCTCGCCTTTCAAATACCGTCTCAAATCAGCAGCCAACTCTGCACAACTGGCATAACGCCGGGCTGGTTCCTTCGCCATCGCTTTCAGGCAAATTGTTTCCAGATCAAGCGGAATGCGATCATTGATTTTGCGAGGCGACTTGGCTTCCTCGTGCAACACCTGATCCATCAGCATGCGGACGTTGCCACGGAATGGCAGCTCACCCGTCAGCAGTTCATAGAAGATTACGCCAAGCGAATACTCATCTGTGCGGCCATCAACTTCATGCCCTTCGCCTCTAGCCTGTTCGGGACTCATATAAGCAGGGGTGCCGAGGATTTGACCCTCCATAGTCATCGTTATCTCACCCGCATCACGTTTTGCCAAACCGAAGTCCATCAAAAATAACTTCTGAGTTCTGTGTCCTGAATGCTGAGTATCAGACGGTTGCTCAGGACTTTTTGCAAGCATGATATTGCTGGGCTTCACATCACGGTGAATGACGCCTTGAGTGTGCGCATAGTGAAGTGCATCCGCCAGTTCGGCAATCCACTGGGCAGCCTGCCGGAAGGTTGGCTCGTGAGCTGTGAGCCAGTCAGCTAGAGTAACACCATCGACAAAATCTGAAACGAGATAAGGCTGATCGTTTTGCGCACCCACTTCATGCACTGTAACAATACTTGGATGACGTAGTTGTGCAGCACTGCGGGCTTCGCGGAGAAAACGATCAATGCCAGCCTTGGATGGGGGCATGTTGCTTGCACGCGGCACCTTCAATGCAACCGTGCGATGCAAGTCGCTATCAACGGCTTTGTAAACGGTGCCGAACGCTCCCATGCCAACTTGTTGTTGTACCGCGAAACGGCCGAACAACTGGCCATGCTCAGCAGGCTTGAATTCAACTGTGGTTTTTGCATTGGTCAAATGGAAACTGGATCCACACGAAGGGCAAAGTACTTCGCCTTCAGGCAGTTCGACCACTTCTATCGGATTGCGGCAATGGGGACAGTTCAGGTGCATGCCTGATTCTAATGATGAGTCGTAGTGATTCAACAAGAAACTTGCCGTTCCCACACGACGAAATCTTCCACATTCCTGATTCCCTTTCCCCCGTCATGCTCTAACTGTCATCCTGCGTAGCCAGCATCATGGTGATGGGGCACGCACCAGGAGACAGAGACATGGCGAATAAGAGGCTGAAGGTTGGGGCAACCAGCGAAGCAAAACTGCCTGAAACGAAGGTCAAGGGAGAGAAAAAGCCGAAGTGGCAGGCGAAGACTGGTGGTTCCAAAAGCAAGAAGGCAACCGTTGAAACACCAGAGATTGTGGTCGAAACCGAGCAACTGCTGCAACCTGAGCCAACGGACGCCGCGACTGTGGCAACTAATTCAGACACCGGCAACGTGGAGCCAGCGACGGAAAACGTGGCGGCAACTGCTCATGAAGAATCTGATGTATCAGCACCCAACTTCGATGAACCAGCCATCAAGAAGCCCCGCAAACTCAAGGTCAAAGCCGACGCACCACCCAAGAAGCTCAGCATGAAGGCAGCAGCGCTACAGGTGCTACAAGTTCGCAAGGTCGCCATGACCTGCCCGGAGTTGATTGATGTGATGGCGATCGAAGGATTGTGGGTTTCTCCAGGTGGCAAGACTCCGTCGAACACTCTGTATGCTGCCATCAGCCGGATCATCAAGGAACAGGGGAAGGACTCGGCGATCAGGAAGGCGGAGAGGGGGAAGTTTGAGGCGGTGTAGTGGAGCTGGCGGAATGCGAATGACCCCGGCTGGGTGGCTGGGGTTGTTTTGCGTTGACACCAGGCACTCCCACTCATTGTCAGTAGCTCCCGTGACTTTACCAGACAATATGACGCTACTTGGACGCACGAAATAGGCGAGATTGAACTAAAGATTTCTTTTGACTTGGCCAACGTCTCTAGGCTAACCTCTGAACCAAACTACCTAATAGCTATTATTGGGATCCATAACTCCTTCATACGAAGTTTGGACTGAAAGCAACCAGTTAATGGAAGAGCTGTTCTCACGTGGTTGGCAAGAATTACTCGCACGGGATAGCGGGCCGCTGCATTTACGGCTCATTTTGCAGCCCGTGGTCGCCACCTTCTTTGCCATACGCTCTGGAATCAAGGATGCCAGGAAAGCCCGCCCTGTGTTCTTCTGGACACTGGTCGGCGATCCGATGCAGCGGCACATGCTGGCAAAAGAGCTATGGAAAGACGTGGGAAAGCTCTTTCTGGTTGCTGTCATCCTTGATGTGATTTACGAGATCATCGTTCTTCGCTGGATCTATCCGATTCAAACAATCATTGTGGCTTTAGCGCTGGCGATCGTACCCTATTTAGTCGTTCGCGGGCTCACCAATCGAATTGCGAGTTACCTTCACCCGGTCTCACCTCGCCAAGATCAGGAGTGATGTAAGATGACTCAGGACAAGGTTGATAATCCTGGAGCAGCGCCAGATCAAATGACCCTGGCTTTGGAACGCACCTACCTGGCTCACGAACGAACCATGATGGCGTGGACGCGAACCGCCACCTCGCTCATCACCTTCGGCTTCACGCTCTACAAGTTCTTCGAGTACCTGAATGAACGTGGCGATTTGGCCAAGAGTTCGCAACTCTTCGGCGCGAGGACGTTCGGCTTGATTATGATCGGCATCGGCGTCTTGACGTTGACTATTGCTGCAACGCAGCATCGGATCCAGATGCGACGGCTGACAGCACATTATCCGAATGCTCCGTTTTCACTCTTGTTCTTGCTGTCAGGCTTGATCGCCTTTCTGGGTATACTTGGCTTGATTGCAAGCATCGTACACCCGTAACCAACCTGTTCCTTGAAATGGAGATTGCCATGTACTTCACAGACGACTCGCTGCTGCCTGAGAACATGCCGCCGCTGATGATCACGGCCGCGCCTTATGGCCCGGTGTGGATGCCGGAGGATTGCACCCCCGAACAGAAGCTGCCCGTCACGTGGGACGAGCAGGTCCAGGCGGCGGTGGACTGCTACAACGCCGGGGCGACGCTCCTGCATATCCACGTCCGCGACCCCGAGACGGGGCATATCTCGAAGAACTTCCAGCACTACAACGACCAGGTCGCGCGGTTGCGGAAGGCCGTTCCGAAGATGATCCTCCAGCTGGGCGGATCGATCTCGTTCGCCCCGAACCCGGGCGAGGAGGCGCACGCCGCGAACTACGACACCCGGCACAAACTCTGCGCCGTCACGCCCGCGCCGGACCAGATCACAGTCATGTGTGGTTCCACGCTCTACGACCAGACAGCGATTCACCCCCTGGACACCTTCGAGGGGACGCGGTTCACCAACCCGGCGATGATCCACGCCATGGCCAACCTGGTCATGGACGCCACGCCGGACTTCTACCTGGAGAACATCAAGCGTTGCGTCGCGAACGGCATCCAGCCCTACTTCGCTCTGCCCCACATTCATGGCCTGGAACTGGTCGAAAGGCTGATCCGCCGGGGCTACTACATGGGCCCGGTAAATGGCTTCTTCAGCACCGGCGCTGCCGGCGTGTGCGGTGTTAATCCGTTCGACCTGATGGAACTGGTGCGTCGTACCCCGCATGGGTCATGCTTCACTTACCAGAGCACCTTCAGACTAACTTATCCTATCTCGATGATGATGATCGCCCTGGGGCAGCACACCCGAGCAGGCATTGAGGACAACCTGTGGGATAACAAGAAGGGTGTGCGCGCAACGACGATGCAGATGATCGAGAAGCAGATCGCTATGGCGAAGCTGGTCGGGCGTTCCATTGCCACACCGGAGCAGGCACGGCAGATGCTGAAGATCGGCGTGACCTACAAGAGCACCGAGGAAACCCTCTCCAACATCGGCCTGCCGCCTAACCGCGAGAAAGGCAACATGGGCTTCCTGGTACACAAGACCGACGGTTGCATCCACCCGGCTGCGCAAGGTGGCTGCGGTCATATCCATGCCGGCGAATGGGAGGAGGAGGCTTCACGATTGAGATCACCTGTTACGGAGAAATAGTAGCTGATGGAACGTACACACCCATGCGCAAGGTGGCCATGACCTGCCCAGAGTTGATCGATGTGATGGCGACGGAAGGCTTGTGGGTTTCGCCTGGGTGGTAAGACGCCAGCCAACACTCTGTATGCTGCCATCAGCCGGATCATCAAGGAACAGGGGAAGGACTCGGCGTTCAGGAAGGCGGAGAGGGGGAGGTTTGAGGGGAGGTGACAAAGGTATACCACGTCTTGAGTTGAATACCAGAAGACGGACGAGTATCAATCTCGCCCGTCTCTTCACAATCACTTCTTGTCTGGAGCTGGCTTGGGCAACTTCTCTCTCTCCGCCTGCCACTTCTTCACTTCGTCGGGCTTGTTGGTTTCGGTGTAGAACTGGATGAGGCGGTCGAGAGCTTCGGCAATACGGGTCTGCATCGTAGTTCGCAGCGACTTATTCTGCGCGAGCCGGGCGGCGTCAGCCCCCGGAGCATCCTGCGGAAGACGTGCCACCATTTCCTCGTAACCCTTAATCAGCAGCGGCTCCGCTTCGGCGTATTTCTTTTGAAGAAGAAGTACTCGGCCTAGCATGGATTGCGTGTTGAACGTTATCCAGTTATCGGGTTCAATCTTTTGGCGGATAGCCAGGCTTTCGCGAATCATTGGTTCGGCGTCGCGATATTGACCACACTCTTGCAAATCTTGGGCAATATTGATCAGCAGTCCGGCAAGCGATGAATCGTTTCCAGGATATAATCGGCGATTGAGAGCCACTAGCTCACGCAAGACGACTGCTGCTTTCTCGCCTTGCTTCGCCAGACAGTACGTTTTTCCCAGGTTACCCATGGCGTTTAAGGTGTCAGGATGGCCCTCTCCGAGCTTAGTTTTTCGCAGCTTTACTGCTTGCTCAAGAATGAGCAGGGCCTGCTCGAACTTTCGGGCAGCTTTAAATCCTTCAGACAAGTGAACCATGCTGGTGATCGTATTGGGATGATTCGCTCCAAGTTTCAATTTCATCATGTTGTATGTCTGTTCATACAGAGGCATGGCATGATCCAGCTTGCCGGCAACCTTATAGCTGGTAGCCAGGTTTCCCATGCATCGCAGTGTATCAGGGTGGTCGGCACCCAGTTTGGCTTTGAACTGCTTCAAGGCCTGATCCTGAAGGGTAATCGCTTGTTCCAGTTTGCCGGTTTCCCGATAGCAGAGTGCCAGATTGTTCATGGTTCTGAGGGTATCCGGGTGATCAGCACCAAGCGTGTTAGTCTGTGCCTGCAATGCCTTTTCAAAAAGAGGCTCGGCTAGAGCGAATTTACCCATTGCACGATACCCCTCGGCCATCTGATGCATGCTTTCAGTGACTTCAGCATGATTTTCCCCGAGTTTGACAGTCCGGAATTTCAGCGTTTGCTTGTATAGCGATAACGCCTTTTCAAGTTTGCCTGCCTGCTGATACGCTGTTGCCAGACGTGTAGCGCTTCGGAGAGTGTCAGGATGATCGTCACCAAGCTTGGCTGTTCTTACTTTGAAAACGTGTTCGATGAGTGGTATGGCCAAGTCGAGTTTGCCTGCATTCATGTAATATCTTGCCAGACTGCTCATGCTGCCCAGTGTATGAGGATGATCGAGGCCTAGTTTAGCTTTCTCTACTTGGAGTATTATCTCGCCAAGTTTTACCGCCTGGTCCAGTTTGCCAGCTGCTGAATAGCAGACAGCCAAACTGTTCTGGGCCATGAGTGTTTTTTCGTGATCTTCTCCAGCTTCGCTTTTAAACAGGGCAACACTGCGTTCCAGATGAGGGATGCCTTTGGCGGGCTCACCAATTCCCCGATAATTCAAACCGACCATCCAGCGTAGATCGGCTTCAATATGGGGAACAAGGTCACGTCTCTTGTCGAGCTTGCTAGCGGCACGATCAAGCAGTTGTTGTAAAGTGGTATTTTTGTTTAGGGGTTCGATTGCAGGATCACCAAACCGTATTTGTCCTTCGATACTCGTTAATGCCAGAAAGTCATCTCTCACAAACTCCGCGATGGCGTTGGCAGAATTTCTTTCTCTGATGGCTTTCTGGCGAGCAGTTTCCTTCTCGTCCCGTTCCCGTAATGTTTCTATTCGCAGTTCAGCTTCAGCCTGGCGGGCCAATTCTTTTTGCCTCGATTCTTTAATGGCAAGATCTGCCTGTTTTTTGGCTTCAATGAGTCCCCACGTCGTTCCAGCTATCCCCGCTACCAGTGCGAAAAACACCAGAATGGCCGCAATTACTGTTCCCCGATTCCTTTCAATAAACTTCTTCAACAGATACCGCGCACTCGGTGGTCGCGCTTCCACCGGTTCATCTGCCAGATACCGCTGGATATCTCTCGCCAGCCCGTTCGCCGTTTCATACCTCCGATCCCGTTGCTTCTCCAGGCATTTCATTACTACCCAGTCGAGTTCACCCCGCAGGAGTGCGGTGAGCTTACCCGGCTCGATGTGCCGTACCGCGGCCAGCGAGGGAAGTGCTTCATCCGTCGACAGTTTGGTACTAGGCTTGCTCGGTTCCTCTTCGCGAATAATGCGGATGACTTCATCCAGCGCCGCCTGCTTCAATCGCTTGCTGTCAAACGGACGAAGCCCGGTAAGGAGTTCGTAAAGAATGACACCCAGTGAATAGATATCGGCTCGCGTGTCCACATCCTGATTGGAAAAGCCTGCCTGCTCCGGGCTCATATACTCCAGCGTGCCGATCACTGCCCCGAATTGCGTGGACATGCTTTCGTCGGTCAGCTTGCCACCGGTGGCCTTGGCCACACCAAAATCGATCACCTTGGGTATTGGCTTGCCATCGATCATCGTCACCAGGATGTTGCTCGGCTTCAGATCACGATGCACGATGCCTTTCTGGTGGGCATGCTGCACTGCCTGGCAGATGGGCACGAAGAGTTCAAGACGCTCTTGAATGCTCAGCTTCGCTTCGTCGCAGAACTTGTTGAGTGGTAGCCCGTTCACCAATTCCATGACGAAGAAAGGTTGTCTCTGTTCGGTAATGCCACCATCCAGCACCTTGGCGATGTTGGGATGATCCATCATCGCTAATGCCTGGCGTTCCTGTTCGAAACGCTGTACGACAGACTTGGAATCCATGCCGGCTTTGATGAGCTTCAGTGCCACCTTGCGTTTGACGGGTTCCCATTGCTTGGCGACCCAGACTTCGCCCATGCCCCCTTCGCCGAGTTTTTGCTCGAGAGTGTAGCGACCGGCAATGACGTTGCTGGGCTCCAGTTCGGGCGAGGTATAGCTGGCAGTGGCCTGAAAACCGGTGGTTGCATCAATCGTAAAAGACGGATCGGAAAAGGGCGATGAGCCTGCATCGGCTTGCAACAAAGCTTCTACCCGTGCACGCAACTCAGGCTTACCTTCACAGGCACGATCCAGCAGAGCTGAACGCTCCGATACTGGCGTTTTTCGGGCTAATTCAAACAGCGTTTCTTCGGTCATGGTATGCCTCCCACTCCACTAGCGAGAATAGGGGCAGGGCAGCGTCAATGAAAGTTATTTTTTCTCAGGCAGCTTAGGATATTTCTCCCGCTCAGCCTGCCACTTCTTCACTTCATCGGGCTTGTTGGTTTCGGTATAGAACTGGATGAGGCGGTCGAGGGCTTCGGGGAGACGAGTGGTCGCCTGTGGCGGGATGGTTTTCTCACGGGCTTTCATGCCTTCGTAGCCCTTCAGTAGCAGCGGTTCGGTCTCGGCATACTTTTTCTGGCCCAGCAGCGCTACGCCGAGTATGGCCTGTGTATTAAACGTGCTCCAAATGTTCGGTTCCTTTTTCTCGCGGATAGCCAAACACTCGCGTAGCATCTCTTCTGCGGCAGTGAACTGGTCACACTTGAGCAGATCGAGCGAAACCTTAGCGAGCAACCCTGCGAATTGGGGATCTTCCTGGGGACCTCGTTTTCTTCGGGCAGCAACGAACTCCTTAAAAATCAGTGCCGCTTTCTCTCCCTGTTTGGCTGCAGAGTATGCAGCCCCCATGCTGCCCATGGCGTCCAGTGTATCGGGATGATCACCTCCAAGCTTGGACTTGCGAAGCTTCAGATTTTCCTCAGCGATCGGCAACGCCAGGTCCAGTTTGCCTGCGATCCGGTAACTGGCCGCCAGATTACCCATGCAATAAAGCGTGAGGGGGTGGTCAGCCCCAAGCCTGGCCTTAGAGAGCTTCAGGGTTTCCTCGTAGACTGGTAGGGCCAGGTCCAGCTTACCAGCAGATCGGTATCCCAATGCCAGGTTATTCATGCAGTTGAGTGTGTCGGGGTGATCGGTCCCCAGTTTGGCCTTGGAAAGCTTCAGAGTTTCCTCGTAGAGCGGCAGTGCCAGGTCCAGCTTTTCAGCAGCCTTGTAGCCCAGCGCCAGGTTGTTCATGCTGATGAGCGTGCTGGGGTCGTCGGGCCCTAGCTTGGCCTTGGTGAGCTTCAGGGTTTCCTCAAAGAGTGGTATGGCCTTATCCAGATATCCAGCGTCTTTGTAGCCCAGCGCCAGGTTGTTCATGCTGATAAGCGTGTCTGGGTGGTCGGCCCCCAATTTTGCTTTTTGAAACTTCAGTGTCTCCTCGTAAATCGCCAGTGCTTGCTCCAGCTTTCCGGCTGCATAGTAGGCTGCTGCCAGGTTATTCATGCTGATAAGCGTGTCGGGGTGGTCGGCAGCTAGGTTTGCTTGCGCAATGTTTTTTTTCCTGGCGAATACTTCAATAGCCAACTCTGCCTCGCCTAAGCCAATAAGAGATTCTCCAAGGATGTTTTGCATCTTGGCTACGGTTAACGGATCGCCAATGACGTTGCCATCCAATTGCGCGATCGCTTGTTTGAGATTCTCCTTTAAAGCGTTGCGCAACTCCGCCACGGTGTGAAAGTTCGCTTTGGGATCGAGATGAGTGAAAACCGAGCCCAAAATGTCATTGGCTTTTTCCAACTGAGTCAATCGATTCTGAGCTTTTTGCTTCTGATCCAATGCATCCGAAATCGTAGTCGATCGGTCCTGAGAACGTGCCATCTTCATCCAGAAACTCATGGGTCTCCGTTTCCAGGTTCATAATCCAAGAACCGAGCCCCGATTGATCCTGGATTGACAACAGCAGTTCATGTGTTTCCGTGTCGTAGTCTTCATTGAGCAGATCCGCCAGCAGCAGGTCTTCCAAATTCATAGAGATGTTTTCGAGATCATCCATCCAAGCTGGCGTCCCTTCGAGTTCCACAGTTATTTCCATATTCAAGGTATGCGTCGTTGCCGAGAACTCGCGATCCGTTGAACCAGAGAAACTATGGTACTGCAGCATTGGATCCGTACTAGTAGTGAAGGTTCTCCTCGTAGGAAGTAGTTCTGTCCCTGGTCCTTGGAGATTGGCATTGCGGGCACGTCCAATCACATAGTCTGACCAGGACTGAGATTTCTCAACTACGGACCGGATGTCCTTTGCATACAGAATGTCTTCTGGATCTTTTCCGTATTGTGGCAATATTTCCATGTTACGTGTGCAGTTGGACACGTTATCCGTCTGTAACGGTAATGTAGCGTTGGTCACGCCAAATGGTGGCATGTCAATCAGTCCAAAACTACCTACATGCAGAATACTATCACTCATTTGTTCCAAGAACGAATCTTGTTCGTAGTTGTTTAGCTGTACATAGAACTCAGCGATGTTTATACCGCCATCGCCATTGAGTTCATCCAACGACAAATCATACCCTCCTGACAAATAGTCATTCTGGGCACCACCATGAATCCAATCATGGCCGAACCCGCCGAACAATCGATCGTCTCCTGCATCGCCATAAAGGTGGTCATCTCCATTGTTGCCAAAGAGATGGTCATTATCCAAACCACCAAATAGCCAATCATCACCTGTCCATCCTATGAGGATGTCGGCACCTGAACTTCCTATAAGCCAGTCATCACCAGTACTGCCGTCTAAATAGTCGTTACCAGTTCCTCCATCGATGACATCACTGCCACCCATGCCCCAAACAGAGTCATTGCCTGCTTCGGCATATATGATATCGCGTTCATTCCCACCTACGATGACATCATCCCCCGCCCCACCGTAGATTTCATTTTCTCCACCCCCCGCCATGATCAAGTCACGATCAGAACCTCCCTGGATGAAATCATTTCCTGAACCGGTAATCACGATTGCAGGGGTATCCGTGAAATTGAGAAAGCTATTACTTCCACCGAATCCCTCAAAACGAATCCAGGCGGGTTTCTGATTGTGGATTTCATAATTCTTTGGCACACCCGTATCACCGGGGGTTAGACGAAGTTTCACGCCTCCGTCAACCAAATCTGTGACGACTACTTCATCGCGAAGTTGAGTGCCTTCAATGCGCAGGTAATACCCAATACTTGGGTTACCCACCTGAAAGACGTGAGCCGCCATGAGTTGGCGATCTTCCAACGATTCCAACACAGGCTTCCAGGTGCGATTCCGTTGGGTTAGGTTAGTCTTAAACATGGGAAACTCCTGCTGCCAATGCAGCGATTGAATGATTGTGGGTCACTGTGCCATCTTGTTCTGAGGTGGGACTGGTTTGTGACAAAGAAATCTGAAAAAGCATGCTGATTGAGTGTAATCAGACGCGCTTTCAACTTAATGCCGCCACTTCTCAGCAGATCACTGTTCCCATTTTTGTGCAATATTATCCAGAGTTGGCTTGCAGTATTTCAAAAGGTCTAAGTCTACCACTTCTTGATGAAGCTCTTCCACGGTTGGTTCATTGAGGGATTGAGTCACTTGCTCCAGTAGAATGTAGGCGAAGCGTTCCCGGGCACGATGCAGTATTTGGCGAACAGCCGGAGCGCTATACGTCTTTCCCAGTTTCCCTGTGAGTGATATTGCCGTTTCTTCAGAGCGCTCTTTCGGAAATTCTCGCCGATGAGCAAGTACCGTGAAATAGGGCTGGCCCTGGCTCGCCTCTTCTTCTTGGAGTTTTCGCCATGTCGTATTGAGTAATTCAGCTCTCCATTCAACCTGAAATGCCGCATCAGATTCTGATGTGGTAGTAAAAGGGGCCATCGGCTCCGGCAGTTCCGTCTTCCAACCTAAAGGCCTCCTTTTCTGTTTTTGATGCTGATCCGCCAGCAGGTGGAAGAGGACACCTTTGAGAAAATGCCGAAATCGCCCCTTCTCCGGCTTAGCACCTTGCATCCCGCCTTGGAGTAGCTTAATGGCAAACTCCTGATATAGCTCATCTGCCATATCTGGATTTCGGGTGCAACCTAGCAAATATCGCCGAACGGCTCCTCCATATCGGGCCAACAGCCGCTCCTGGGCTGAGCGAGCTGTATCGCCCCCCTCATCATGTGCCTGATGGAGGAGACTCCACCGGGTCACAATCATACTGAGCCGTTCTGAGTATTGGCTGGGTTCCATGCTTCTTCACAGGATAACAGCATCCTTTTGCTTCGCAAGCCAATCTGCCGTTCAGGCTCAATCAATCTAATGGCTTGAAGAAAATCTGTCGCATGTTGTCACAACCGCCTGTCGAGTCAGAACTAGAGTCACAAGCAAGCGACATCGAGGTGATGAAGCAAGCTTAAACCACTCTTCACAAGGAGAAAGTCATGAATAGCGTTCGTAGACTGCTGGCAACCGTTTCTGTTGTCATGTTCTTTGTTTTTGCCAGCACTGGTATTGCCTCCGATGACAAGAAAATCGGCAATTATAAAGCAACAACCAATGGTTCGATGCAGCCCTCCAGGTTCAGCGGAGTTCAATCGTCCCGCGGAGTGAATCCTTCCCAAGGTTCGCAAATGCAAAAAACAACCAAGGTCGGGCTAGCCTCGCATGCACCTCCCTAGGCCAAAACAGGTCAGATTTCTCCATCCACGCAGATGGATAAGAAAATACTTCCAAGTGGAGTCCCTGGAAAGAGGGAGTTTGCGAAAGGTGAGCCTACTCTATCCGCACCCGGTGGATTCAAGTTGCCTGCCCAGCAGGGCAACAAAGCCACAAAGATGCCGATTAACCGACAAGGTATAAAATTCAATTCAATTCCTTCGGGTCAGGGTAAACAACAGGGCTTTGCTGCTGGGGAACCCAATCCTTCGGCACCGGGCGGACTCAAACTTCCTAAGCAAGGCCATCACCCCAAGGGGTACCCTTCGAGCGACTGCTGGAATTGGAAATCCATCGGATGCGACTGGGGCCGCTACAACTGCTGGTACGATAACTGGCTTGGCAATTGCTACTATACGCCTCCTTACGACTTCTGCTACTATCCGGCATGGAAATACATATACCCCACACGAGTCTGCTATACCTCACCGGTATGCTGCACTCAGCCCGCTTGTTCGAACTGGGATAGATGGAATCAAACAGAAATCGTGACGGGCTCAACGGATGATTCTGTCGACACTGGTTTCCTGACCAGTTCCGTCACAAACCGCTAAACATCGTTTCCTGGTATTGTCTCGTAAGCAGCGTGCTGGATTCTTTCCGAGAGCTAAACATGTCACATGCACACCTCTTCGCCGGACCGGCACGCTTCGTTGACGTCCAGACTCTGTTGGCGTTCTTACATGGCTCGGTAGATGGTCCCAACGATAACGCAAAGTGGGGATCGGAGTTCGGCCAAGAGGCCGGACTGTCCAAAATGGACTATGACGCCGGGGGAATTGAGTATGTATTATCCGACATTGCCCAGCCAGTAAGAGCCCTCTTGTCCGACCATCCAGCCTCGGCGACTTGGGCGTGTGCAGATGCGCAAGCACATGTTGCAGTACTTGTATTCCCTCCCAATCGGTTGTGGCACCCGGAAAAGTGCTCCTTGCCATACTTAGGCTTGGTTGATGTGGACGATCCTGTCACCTAATCAGACATTGCACTAGATACGGACGGGTAACCTTTACTCAACTACTGATCCAACCTCAATCGATAATCAAAGTGGATCGAGAGTGTAACCCCGCAGATGCGAGAGACCGAAGTGGAGGGTGACTGATTTCCTGAAGCTGGGAAATTGCAAGCCTGTCGTTGGCGGGTAACAGTTCCTACAGCATTCTTCAATGCGGCCATCAGCTTCATCATGGAAGAGTCACGTGGCGTTCTCAACCGGCTTTCGTTGAGGTACCAGATTGAACAGCCTTGAGCATGGATGCTGCTGACTCTCGTGTAAATCTTTTTTGCGCTCGGCGTACCAATGGATAACCGAGCCGGATCAAGACATGGTTCGGTCGAGAGAAAGCCAGAATGTCATACCATACGCTGTTGTCGCCCCGGTTCCATTCGATCATAAAACTGACCTTTCCCCTAGAAACTGATCCAGTTTTTAAGAGATAAACAGAGAGTTTCTAATGGAGGAGAGCAAGATGAAGGGTAAAGCGCATAGCTGCGGCACTTCAGGTCTTGCAAGATCGCAAGGTAGCCATGACCTGTCCGGAGTTGATTGATGTGATGGCAACCGAAGGTCTCTGGTCATCGCCTGGTGGCAAGACACCCGCCAACACCCTCTACGCTGCTATCAGCCGTGACATCAAGGACAAGGGCAAAGCGTCGGCGTTCAGGAAGGCGGAGAGGGGGAGGTTTGAGGGGAAGTGACAGTGCCTAAGTGTTCTAGAGCGTAAGCAAGTTATCGGGTCGATTTCGTGCTCGATAATTCTGATAGGCGTCATTGCAAATTCAAACGGGATGAATTACAGTCGGTTCTTTGCTTATCCGTATGCAAGGTAACCGCCATGAAGAAGTATTGGATTTTGGTTAATCTAACTATAGGATTGGGTTGCGTCCAAGAATGCAATGCACAATACTCCATGGTGCAAATCAACACCAATTCCCTTGGACAGGATATTATTGGTGATGCTGCCAATGAACCATCATTTACCATCGACCCAACCAACCCGAACCGCATGGCTGTAGGGTGGCGGCAGTTCGACACCATTTCCAGTAACTTTCGACAAGCAGGAGTTGCCTACTCGACCAATGGCGGCGCGACGTGGGTATCAAGTGTTTTGACTCCGGGTC